>JAZUIH010000001.1:0-108079 GCA_045642145.1 Oscillospiraceae bacterium
AAAAGAACAACTACTCATTTATCATTATGGTTAAAGGCCGTAAACATCTCGTTTCCAGCATTATTGATGAACACAGAAACACATTTGAAACTGACAGATCATGCAGAATTCGTGCTTACAGGGTCTATGGAAAAACAATAAAAGGCCGTCTTTATGAAGATGACACATGCGACAGATATTTTCACCTGTATTTCAATGCTTCAAGGCAGTCTGCAGAAAGAGAACAGCTTGAACAAATTCTTGATAAACAAAATCTTGCACTTGAAAAAAGTATTGGTAAAGAAGTTGATCTCAGCAAAAACTGCTATGATTACTTTGAATTGATATGTGACAAGAAAAACTGTCTTGTGTCATTTAAGGAAAAAACAGATGTTATTCAGCAGCAGCTTCAGCGATGCGGATATTTCTGCATCGTTACATCTGAGGAGATGACTGCTTCGCAGGCGTTGATTCACTACAAAGGAAGAGATATTTCCGAAAAACTGTTCAGAGCTGACAAATCATTTCTGGGTTCTAAAAGTATGCGTGTTCAGACTGCTGAATCACTTTCATCAAAAGTTTTTATTGAGTTTGTTGCTCTTATCGTAAGAAACAGAATATACAATCTTCTTAAAGAAAATACACTTCAGATGGAAAGCAGACCGAATTATATGACTGTTCCGGCAGCAATCCGAGAACTCGAAAAAATTGAAATGGTTAAGAGAAATGACGGATCATATCGACTTGATCATGCAATTTCTAAGCGACAGAAAACCATTCTTGCTTCTTTCGGAATGGATGTCACAAGTATCAAAGAAATTTCTAATGATATCAGTGCTTTACTGGCTAAAAATCAGTCATTGCTTGCAAGTTCTAACAGCACCGATGAGATAGATGAGGAGGATGATTACGATGGCACGTTCGAAGAGTATTTCTACAATTGACAATGAAATTTCAAAGATTACTGATGAGATTATTAAGCTTCGCAGAAAAGAAGAGCTGCTAACAGAAAGGCTTCAATCTCTTCAGAAACAGAAGAAAGATTATGAAGTTAAACAAGTAATGGATGCGTTTCAGAAGAGTGGTAAAAGTCTTCAGGAGCTACTTACATTTTTGCAGGTTTAACGCTTGAATCTGGGTATATATGGATGCTAGTGTAACTTTTCTGCAAAGTTAAGAATATAACGAAGTTCAGGAGGTCCAACAAGGAGCTGCATATCTTCCAGTATACTTTCTGTACCGCGTTTCCGTATTTGTTTAGCAAGTTTACTTCCGGTTTTTCTCAGATGATTTTCAAGAAGCACAGGCGATATATCGTCAATAGTTGCTTTATGATTTACTCTGCAGTCAAAAGGAGTATGATCTGACATGCTGATGAGTTCGTTTAATTGAAAATAAAATTTATGGCCTGATGCTTATATATTTTTGTTTGCTGCTTGTAGGTTTATCAGGATTTGTTAGAGCAAGTTTACCTTGCTCGACAAGTGGCTTAAGATGTCTTTTTACTAAGCCCTTAGCATCTTTGAAGCCTAATTCTTCAGCGATTTCCTGCTTTGATTTTTCTGTCTTACAAAATGCAAGTATTCTTTCATGTAAATTATCATTACTTGTGACTGGGGGTTCAACTGGGGGTTCAACTGGGGGCTTAACTGGGGGCTCAGTAAACATAAATGTAACTATAAGGAAATGCTCAGTAATTTTAAAAGCAGATTTATCATATGCTCTGAGAATTCTGCCCATACCTGAACCAAGCTGTTCTACCAGGTCAATATCCTTAAAAATACGCATAAGTTCTCTGTTTCTGGACATTGATCTGCAGTCAAAGAAGTCTTCTTCAGATAATCCAACAGGTAATCCGCCGTATGATGTTATCTGTATACGGTCTGAAAATATTTCAAAAACAGGTGGGACTTCTCTTGAATAGTCATTATGCACTATTGCATTAATTACTGCTTCACGAAGAGCAATCGGATCAACAAGCTTCTTTTCAATTCGTTCTTTGCTTGTGATTTTAGTGAGGGTTCTGTTTTCAATATCCAGTTTATCAAGTACGCTTTTGGTTGCTTTTATCAGTGAGCAGTATCCGTATTCTTCATTTTCTATAAGATCAACCTTGTCAGTACCGGCATATTTTGCAACCTTTATTGATGTTCCGTTGCTGTCAGCAAGAAGATATGCTGCATAATTATATTTTCCGTCTTCTGTAAGCAGGTCAAGGTTTTCTGCGAATTTATCATTCAGAGTCAGACCTCTGGCATTATAGTATATCATAAGCTGTTCAAATGAAAGATTCTTTCTTGGAGATACAATTTTGCTGAGAGAATTATGCGTCCTTCTTGCGTACAGGTCGTCTATCATAGCCTGATTCATTGGCTGAGAAGATGTGCCGATTCGTATAAAACAGCCTGTTTCAGACATTCCCTGACGTTTGATGTAGTAAGGTTTTTCAGGCCCGCTTGATATGATAATGTGAATAATATCTTTTCCCTGATATTTTTCTTTTACAATGTCGAATAATCCAAGAGTTGCCGGCTGAATGTTCTTTTTTATTCTGTCAGCCGCTGCAAGCTGGATACTGTCAATGTTTTCAAGAGAAACAGCGTTTCCGTTATCATCAACTCCGATGTAAAAATCACCGCCTTCTCTGTAATTAAGAAAAGCGACAATCTCTTTTTCAAGTTTATCATTAAGTTCTGATTTCAGTTCAGTTTTGTTTGATTCCTGCAGTAAGTCGTTCATATCTTTCCTTTCTCATATTTCCATGTTTGTTGTTATTATTATACACGAAACAGAAATAGTTATCAACATTTTTTGAAGTGATAATAAAATCAATGTTGACATCATAAGTGCCACCATGATATAATACGGTTAAAAAGGAAGACATAAGTATGAATCAGTACAGCCTGTATCTTCCTGCTAAAAATGATGTAACAGCTTCTTCATATAATTCGAATAGATATTTCGGAAGCTGTTCCAGACTCAATAGTTAAATCAGAAAAATTCATGCCGTAATTTAAAGTATTATCCTTGTTTTTTCTCCGGTGTAGATGAACTTCATCTTCTTTGGCTCAAATTCAGTATAACTGAGCACAGTATACATTGTAAAACCTTTTTTATCAATATTATAGAGCACTATACGGGAGAACTGAATCCGCAGAGCTTTATATTCATCGCTGTCAGCACAGTTATCAAGTATTTTAAAGATAGAATGAAGCGTGTCTGTATAAGCAGTTACATTCTTGTCATATTCGCCTTTAGGAGTGTAATAACAGCAGGAGGTTTAACTGAAAAAAGCCTTCCGGACAACGTGTTTTCGTAATCCGGAAGGCTTCTTATTATCAAAATATTGTCACTGTGGCTTTGAAGTGCTTTTAAACCACGCAATTACGTCGCTTTTTCGATTTTCGGTATTATTCCCACTCAACAGTTCCCGGAGGCTTCGAAGTTATATCATAAACTACTCTGTTTACGTGTTCAACTTCATTAGTAAGTCTGTTTGATACTCTTGCCAGAACATCGTAAGGAATTCTTGCCCAGTCTGCTGTCATGAAGTCATCAGTTGTGATGGCTCTGATGGCAATAAGGTGGTCATATGTACGGTGGTCGCCCATAACACCTACTGTGCGGACATCAGGGAGAACAGCAAAGAACTGCTTGAGTTCACTTTCAATACCGCTCTTCTTGATTTCGTCTCTGAATACAGCGTCAGCTTCCTGAAGAACCTTAATCTTGTCTTCTGTGATTTCGCCGAGAATTCTTACGCCGAGGCCAGGGCCAGGGAACGGCTGTCTCCATACGAGGTCGTGAGGAATGCCGAGCTTTTCGCCGACTTTACGAACTTCATCCTTAAAGAGGTCAGCAAGAGGTTCGATTGTTCCGTCAAAGTTTATATCAGAAGGCATCTCAACCATGTTGTGGTGAGTCTTGATTGTAGCAGTGCTGCCCTTGCCGGCTGCATTGCCCTTGCCTGATTCGATACGGTCAGGATAAATTGTACCCTGGGCAAAGAAACCGCCGTCAGCTTCTTCACGAACCTTGTCCCAGAATACCTTGTAGAATTCCGTGCCGATAATTTTTCTCTTCTGCTCAGGATCTGTAACACCCTTAAGCTTTTCGAGGAACTGCTTCTGGCAGTTTACACGTACAAAATTCATATCGAAGAGCTTTGTAAATGTTTCTTCAACAAAATCGCCTTCGTCCTTTCTCATAAGGCCCTGGTCGACAAATACGCATGTGAGCTGTTTTCCCACTGCGCGGCTGAGGAGACCTGCAGCAACTGATGAGTCAACACCGCCTGAGAGACCGAGGACAACCTTCTTGTCACCGATCTGTTCACGGAGCTTTGCAACTGTGTTTTCGATAAAGTCGTCCATTACCCAGTCGCCTGTACATCCGCAGACATTGTAAAGGAAGTTGTGGAGAATCTTCTTGCCGAATTCACTGTGAGTAACTTCAGGATGGAACTGTACAGCATAGAATTTCTTTTCTGCATTTTCAAATGCTGCAGCAGGGCAGTCAGCTGAAGAAGCAGTAACAGTGAAGCCTTCAGGGGTTTCACTTACGTAGTCTGTATGGCTCATCCATACAACATTTGTTTCAGGAATATCTCTGAAGATAAGGCTGTCGTTTCTGTGTGTTATTTCAATCTTTCCGTATTCGCTCTTTTCACAGCTCTTAACTGTACCGCCGAGGGTGTAAGCCATAAGCTGGCAGCCGTAGCAGATACCAAGAACCGGAACGCCTATCTCAAAAATTTCCTTTGAAATGTGAGGAGAGCTCATATCATAAACGCTGTTAGGTCCTCCTGTGAAGATAAGAGCAGTCGGATTAAGCGCTTTGATTTCTTCAATTGGTGTGTCAAATCTTTTGATTTCACAGTAAACACCGCATTCACGTACGCGGCGTGCAATTAACTGATTGTACTGTCCTCCGAAATCGAGAACGATGCAAAGCTGATTGGCCATAGGTCAAATTCCTTTCTTAATGTCAGTTGATATTGAAATTATATCATTTTTTCAGAAATATTGCAATACAGACCGGTAACAAAAAACACCGGTGAAGTACCACCGGTGTTGTGTGAAATGCATTTTTATGCAAACATTCTGTAGACTTTTTCGTTGTGCTGTCTTGCACTGAGTACAATTCCGATAACTATGTACATACTTACAAGGGCAGTACCGCCCGCGCTTACAAACGGAAGCGGGATACCGATAACCGGCATAACCTTGAGAACCATGCCGATATTCATTACGCAGTGTGTAAAGAGAATTGCAAATGCACCCATACAGATGTTCCTGCCGAGTTCATCACGGGCAATACGGCTGTCTGCGATGATTTTTATGCAGATAAATGCAAGTACCACTATAAGGGCAACACATCCGACAAATCCGAAAACATATCCGACATAGGCAAATATGAAGTCATTGTAAATCTCAGGAACATTGCTCTTTCCGTTTCCGAACAGGCCGTTTCCGAAAAGGTTTCCGGAAGTAAGTGAGGAAAGTCCGAGGTCCTGCTGCCATTCAATGCCCTCATGGTCGCTTCCCGGATTGAAGAGAATCATAATTCGTTCCTTCTGCACGGAACCGAGAAGATACTGCCATGCGATAAATGCAACAACAGGGACTGCGAGAATAGCAAGAATAATATATGCTATGGAAATACCTGCCGAGTAGAGCATGATAACGAACATCATTATAAATACAAGAGCCGTTCCGTGGTCGCCCTGTGCGGCTACCAGAAGTACAGGGACTGCGCCGTGAATGCACAGCAGGATTACGTTGATAAGATTGTTCAGGTCCTCCCGTACCTTGTACATGTGATATGAGAAGGACATCAGAAAGGCAATCTTAAGAAGCTCAGCAGGCTGGAAGGTAAGCGGTCCGAGCCTCAGCCAGGCGACGTCGTCCGTACCTTCAACACCGACACCAAGTGAGGTGAATGTCAGAAGGACGGGGATCAGCGCCAGAGGCGCATACAGAAACCAGAGCTTTGTGAAGTCCTTGTAGTCAAAGCAGGAGATAAAGATACAGATGATTAATCCCATAATCATTGAGATGACCTGTGTTTTGTATACGCTGTGGACAATTGTTCCGCTTGCGGCAAGTGAGTACAGCAGAACTATTCCGAGTATGGTGCACATGCATACCGCCAGAAGCAGCAGCTTGTCGAGGTTGCTGAAGTATTTTTTTATTACAGCCGTAATTTTTTTCAGGTTGTTCATTAACTGTTCCTTTCGGATGATGCGGGCCGGCTATGCAAGTCCGCTGTCATCAAGATATTTTCTTATCGCCTTTGTGACGCCGGAGTTCGTGTTGCTTTCGGCGGTATATTTTCCGTACTGCTTCATGTCTTCGTTTGCATTTTCCATAACATAGCTGTACTCTGCACTTTTAAGAAGATCTATATCGTTGTAGAAATCCCCGAAGGCCATTGTTTCCTCCGGAGTGATTCCTGTTTTCTCCTGAATGAACTTCATGGCCGAGCCCTTGCTGATGCCGGTCCTCATTATATCCATCCAGAAATGTCCTGATACCACAAGTGAAACCCTGTCTTCGAATAGCTCCTTCAGAACAGGATACGAGTACTTCTGCGGGTCGTTTTCATCATAGACAGCTATCTTGAAAATAACGTCATCAACCTCAGTAAGGTCATCTGTCACTATGCGTGAGTTATAGTAAAAACCAAGCTCCTTCTGTGAGCGCGGCTTGTATCTGTCAGTGACATACAGTCCATTCTTTCCGCAGAGCACAAGATATGCCTCGGGAAGTCTTTCATGACAGAAGGTGATTATCTCCTTCAGAAGCCCCGGTTCAATTCCGCCTGAAAACTCGTTTAAACCGTTTCTCACAATGCACGCACCGTTGTCACAGATAAGCGTCATGCTGTCCGCGTGGCTGCCGAATACCGGAGTGAGCGCCGGCCATGAGCGTCCGCTTGCTGCGGCAAACTGAATACCGTTTCTCTTCAGACGTTCAAGTATCTCAAAAAAGTCCGGAGGCAGATTCTTTTCGTCATCGAGAAGAGTGCCGTCCATATCGCTTGCAATAAGTTTTATCATTATTTAAAATTCCTTTTTTCAGGCGTTCCTGTTCCAGTACTTTCTGTCAAGTGACCTGTACTGAACTGCCTGTGAAATGTGTTTTTTTGTAATTATTTCGCTTCCGTCAAGATCCGCTATGGTTCTTGCAACCTTGAGAATCCTGTCATATGCACGGGCTGAAAGTCCCATAACGTCAAATACGCCGCAGAGAAAATTCTCAGCAGCCTTGTCAAGAGGACAGAATTCATGAAGCTTTGAAGCCGTTATGCGCGCATTGCACGGAATTCCCGTTCCCCTGAAACGTTCAATCTGAATTTCCCTTGCCGCCTGAACCCTTTTTCTGATTGATGCAGAATCTTCTTCGGCAGAAGATGATGAAAGATGCTGAAATTCAACAGGAGCAACTTCAACGTGAAGATCAAGACGGTCAAGAAGAGGTCCTGAAATCCTTGAAAGATAGTTTGAAACCTGCTTCGGTGTACATATGCACTGCTTTCTCGGATGTCCGAAAAATCCGCACGGACACGGGTTCATGGCTGCAACCAGCATAATGGACGACGGATATGTCACAGTTCCGCTTGCCCTTGAAACCGTTACCTTCTGCTCTTCAAGGGGCTGCCTGAGAATCTCGAGGGTCTTCCTGTCAAATTCTGCGAGCTCATCGAGAAAAAGCAGGCCGTTGTGGGCAAGTGAAATTTCTCCCGGACGGGGAATGGAGCCTCCGCCGGCAAGACCTGCCGATGAAACAGTGTGATGGGGTGCCCTGAAGGGACGCTCCGTTACAAGTGGTGTCTCACAGTCAAGAATGCCCGAAATGGAGTGAATGTTTGTGGTTTCAATTGATTCCTCAAAGGTCATGAGGGGGAGAATACCCGGAAGACGTTTTGCAAGCATGCTTTTGCCGCTGCCCGGACTGCCTATAAGCAGGGCGTTGTGGCCACCGGCCGCGGCAATTTCCAGTGCAAGCTTTGCCGAGTGCTGTCCCTTTATATCCGAAAAATCGGGAACGAGGACACTGTGTCCTTCCGGAGGTATGTACCTTTCCGAAGCGCTCAGCTTCTTTCCGCCTGTAAAATGTGCGATAACCTCTGTTATAGATTTTACACCATAAACCTGTATTCCGTCAACTACCGAAGCCTCAAAAGCATTGTCTGACGGCACAAAAATATTTTTGATTCCGTTCTTTCTGGCGGCAAGCGTCATCGGAAGAACTCCTGTAACCGAGCGGATATTTCCGTTCAGGGAAACCTCACCTATGAAGCAGCAGTCATCCGTATCAGCGCTGATAAGACCCATGGAGCTGAGAATCCCGGTAAATATGGCAAGGTCATGAACCGAGCCGCTTTTTCTTGTGTCCGCCGGTGCGAGATTAATCATGACCCTGGCGTTCGGAAACTTAATGCCGCCTGCTCTCATGGCTGACTTTATGCGTTCACGGCTTTCCCTTACAACCATATCCGGCAGCCCGACAATTTCAAATGCAGGCTGTCCCATGCTGATGTCGGTTTCCACGTCAACCGGAAACGCGTTGAGACCGAAAAGTCCCATTGTACTGATTTTTGAAAACATAATTTTTCTCCTCCCATAATAATGGAATATTTCCTTTTTTTATATAATAACACGCTATGGAAGAAAAATCAAGATATGTAATAAAAATAATTTTATGGGTATTATAATCTTAATTTATAAATGCGGGATGAATGTAGTATATCAACAAAAAATCCGTATTCTCACTCTGAAAATACGGATGATATTACAATCTTTTATACGGCTGTTGACAGGACAGGGGACTTGTAGTATAATAATATAATGTATCAAAATGGGGATATTTATGCCCTGTTATACTATGGTTAAGTATATCACAGATATATTAAAATAGCAATAGTTTTCAAATTTTATTGTTTCTGAAATCAGCAGTATTTCACCGTACGGCTGATGCAGACTATCAACAAAAAGGAGGACCAGACACCTATGGTGAATGTCAAGCCTAAACAGCTCGGTAAAAATACCAGAATGAGCTTTGGTAAAATCAATGAGGCTCTTGAGATGCCAAACCTTATCGAGGTACAGAAGAATTCCTACAAATGGTTCAAGGAGGAGGGACTTAAAGAGGTATTTCGCGATGTAGCAGCTATTACTGACTACAACGGAAATCTGGTTTTAAATTTTACAGGATATAAAATTGACGACACTCCGAAGTACTCAATCGCAGAATGTAAAGAACGTGACGTTACTTACGCAGCACCTCTTAGAGTAACTGCAACACTCTGGAACAAGGAAACTGGTGACGTAAAGGAAAGCGAAATCTTCATGGGCGACTTCCCGCTTATGACAGACAGCGGTACCTTCGTAATCAATGGTGCTGAGCGAGTTATCGTATCACAGCTTGTCAGATCTCCTGGTGTATACTATTCATTTGAAAAGGACAAGACAGGTAAGAACCTTTACAAGTCCACAGTAATTCCTAACCGCGGTGCATGGCTTGAGTACGAAATGGACTCAAACGATGTTGTATATGTTCGTATAGACAAGAACAGAAAAATTCCTCTTACAACATTCATCAGAGCACTCGGTGTCGGCACAGATGAAGAAATCGAGGAAATGTTCGGTTCTGATGAGAGACTCAACCAGACTATCATCCAGAAGGACGGAACAAAGAACAATTCAGACGCTCTTATCGATGTTTACAGAAAACTTCGTCCGGGCGAACCTCCTACAGTTGAAAGTGCACTTTCACATATAAACAACCTTTTCTTTGACGCAAAGAGATATGATCTCTGTAAGTTCGGACGTTACAAGTACAACAAGAAGCTTGGTATCGCATCAAGACTTGCAGACCACGTACTCTCAAGACCTGTTGTAAATCCTCTCACAGGTGAACTGATGGCAGATGAGGGAGAACTCATTTCATACGAAAGAGCTCTTGAAATCGAACAGGCCGGTGTAATGGAAGCTTTCGTTACAGTTGAAGTAAAGGAAGACTATACAACACCAACAGGTGAAAAGAAGCAGAAGCTCGTTGAAAGGGAAGTCAAGATTATCGGTAACGGTATGGTTGACATCACAGGCTACGTAAACTTTGACATATCAAAGTACGAAATCAACGAGAAGGTTTACTTCAAGACTCTCAGGGAAATCCTCGAAAATTCCGCTGATGATGAGGAAATTGAAGAAAACGTAAAGAACAGACTTGAAGAGCTCATTCCAAAGCACATCATTCTTGATGATATCTATGCTACAATCAGCTACTTCCTCAACCTCTGTTCAGGTATCGGTATCGTTGATGATATCGACCATCTCGGTAACAGAAGAATCCGTTCAGTAGGCGAACTCCTTCAGAATCAGTTCAGAATCGGTTTCGCAAGAATGGAAAGAGTTATCCGCGAAAGAATGAACACACAGTCACAGGAGATGGATACAATCACTCCTCAGTCACTGGTTAATATTCGTCCTATTACAGCTGCAATCAAGGAATTCTTTGGTTCATCACCACTTTCACAGTTCATGGACCAGACAAACCCTCTTGCAGAACTTACACATAAGAGACGTCTTTCAGCCCTCGGTCCTGGCGGTCTTTCACGAGACAGAGCCGGATTCGAAGTACGAGACGTTCACTACAGCCACTACGGCAGAATGTGTCCTATCGAAACTCCTGAAGGTCCTAACATCGGTCTTATCTCCTACCTCGCTACATTCGCAAGAATCAACGAATACGGATTTATCGAAGCTCCTTACAGAAGAGTTGACAAGACAACAGGCGTTGTTACAAACGAAGTAGTTTACATGACTGCTGACGTTGAAGACAACTACGTGGTTGCTCAGGCCAACGAACCTCTTACAGAAGAAGGTAAGTTTGCAAGAACAAGAGTAAACGCACGTTACAGAGACAAGATTCTCGAATGCGACAACGAAATCGTTGATTTCATGGACGTATCACCTAAGATGGTTGTATCAGTTGCTACAGCTATGATTCCGTTCCTTGAAAACGACGACGCGAACCGTGCTCTCATGGGTTCAAACATGCAGAGACAGGCCGTTCCGCTTCTCAAGACTGAGAATCCTATCGTTGGTACAGGTATGGAATACAAGGCAGCAGTTGACTCAGGTGTCTGCGTTGTTGCTGACGTAAACGGTGAAGTTACATCAGTATGTGCTGACGAAGTTGTTGTTCAGGATGAAAATCTTATCGAACACAGATACAAGCTCACAAAGTTCAAGAGATCAAACCAGGGTACATGTATCAACCAGAGACCTATTGTTTCCAAGGGTGAAAAGATTACAAAGGGACAGGTTCTCGCAGACGGTCCTGCTACATGCAACGGTGAAATCTCACTCGGTAAGAATGCCCTCATCGGATTTATGACCTGGGAAGGTTACAACTACGAGGATGCCGTACTTCTTAACGAAAGACTTGTACGTGAAGACATGTACACATCAATTCATATCGAAGAATATGAAATTGAAGCAAGAGATACAAAGCTCGGACCTGAAGAGATTACAAGAGACATCCCTAACGTTGGTGATGACGCTCTCAAGGATCTTGATGAAAACGGTATTATCCGTATAGGTGCTGAGGTTCACGCAGGTGATATCCTCGTTGGTAAGGTTACACCTAAGGGTGAAACAGAGCTTACAGCTGAAGAACGTCTCTTAAGAGCAATCTTCGGTGAAAAGGCAAGAGAAGTTCGTGACAATTCACTTAAGGTACCTCACGGTGAAGCCGGTGTAATTGTTGACGTTAAGATATTTACAAGAGAAAACTGCGACGAATTAAGCCCTGGAGTAAACATGCTTGTTCGCTGCTATATCGCTCAGAAGAGAAAGATTTCTGTCGGCGACAAGATGGCCGGCCGTCATGGTAACAAGGGTGTCGTTTCACGTATCCTTCCTCAGGAAGACATGCCGTTCCTTCCGGACGGTACACCGCTTGATATCGTTCTTAACCCTCTCGGCGTTCCTTCACGAATGAACATCGGTCAGGTACTTGAAGTTCACCTCGGTATTGCTGCCAAGGCTCTTGGCTGGAAGATCATGACTCCTGTATTTGACGGTGCACACGAAGAAGATATCCGTGCATGCTTCAATGAAGCAGACAAGCACCTCAAGATGGTTGACAATCCTGATATGCTCTTCAACGGTGTAGACTTTAACGAAGACGGTAAGTTCACACTTTATGACGGACGTACAGGTGAACCGTTCGATAACAGAGTAACAGTAGGTTACATGTACTACCTCAAGCTCCACCACCTCGTTGACGATAAGATTCACGCACGTTCAGTTGGTCCTTACTCACTTGTTACACAGCAGCCTCTCGGCGGTAAGGCACAGTTCGGCGGACAGCGTTTCGGTGAAATGGAAGTTTGGGCACTCGAAGCATACGGTGCTGCATATACACTTCAGGAAATCCTCACAGTTAAGTCAGACGATACTGTAGGACGTGTAAACACATATGAAGCAATCGTAAAGGGACAGAACGTTCCTAAGCCAAGCTTCCCTGAAGCATTCAAGGTTCTTATCAAGGAACTTCAGTCACTCGGTCTTGACGTTAAAGTTCTTGACGCTGACCAGCAGGAAATTGATCTCAAGCAGACATTTGACGATGATGATCTCGTTCCGGCAGGTTCAGCACCAGCTGATGACACTGCTATGCCGGCAACTGATGACTACTACGATTCAGAAGAAGCCGGAGAATCCGGATTAAGCATTGAAGAATCTGAAGATGATGACTTTGCTGATGACGGTGAGGCAGATTTCAGCTATGACGATCTGTCTTCTATGGAAGATAACGATGAGTTTTAATTAGGAGTTAAGCAGCAGACGGAAGTAAAATTTCGTTTGCGTCTTGCCTCTAACTATAGGAGGATAGTGTTTTGGAATTTAACGAATTTAAATCAATAAAAATAGGACTTGCTTCACCTGAACAGATCCGTGCATGGTCTTTCGGCGCTGTTGAACGTCCTGAAACAATCAACTACAGAACACAGAAGCCTGAACGTGACGGTCTTTTCTGCGAAAAGATTTTTGGACCTACAAAGGACTGGGAATGTCACTGCGGAAAGTTCAAGAAAATCAGATTCAAGGGTAAAGTCTGTGACCGCTGCGGCGTTGAAGTAACAAGAGCAAAGGTAAGACGTGAACGTATGGGTCACATCGGGCTTGCAGCTCCTGTATCACATATCTGGTACTTCAAGGGTACACCTTCAAGAATCGGACAGGTACTCGAAGTATCACAGAAGCGTCTCGAGGAGATTCTCTACTTCACAAAGTACATCGTAGTTGACCCGGGCAATGCTACAGAGCTTACAAAGAAGCAGCTTCTTTCTGAAAAGGAATATCTCGATGCACTTGAAAAGTACGGCGATGATTTCTACGCAGACATGGGTGCTGAAGCTATCAAGGAGCTTCTTGAAGAATACGATCCTCAGAGATACGACGAATATATTACAAATCACATTGCAGAGTTTGCAAAGGTTACAGGATTAACTGAAAGGGAAATCACTGATTTCCTCTGCAAGAGAAACTATGTAATCGCAGACAACGCAGATAATACTGACTACGAAGCTGGTCAGGTAATCAGAAGATCTGTATTTTTACAGAAGGTTATGCGCTGGAACAGAGAGCAGGAAGAGCTCAGAACAGACAAGCGCATCACTGTTAAGACAGGTTCATCATATATTGAGGAACTTTTCAGCGAAAAGATTGAAGAAGCCAACGCAAACGGCGAATTTGACGAGATTGCAAACAAGGACAACTGGGTAAATTCACTTGTATGGCTTTCTGAAGAATTAAAGAACGAACTCAAGGATCTTCCTGCAGGCCAGAAGAAAATCAAGCTCCTCAAGAGACTTGAAATCATTGAAGCCTTCAGACTTTCAGGCAACAAGCCTGAATGGATGGTTCTCGATGTAGTACCTGTAATTCCTCCGGACATCAGACCTATGGTTATGCTCGACGGCGGCAGATACGCAACATCAGACCTTAATGATCTCTTCAGAAGAGTTATCAACAGAAACAACAGAGCCAGAAGAATGCTTACACTTGAAGCTCCTGATATCATCATCAGAAACGAAAAGCGTATGCTTCAGGAAGCTGTTGACGCACTTATAGACAACGGCAGACACGGCAGACCTGTTACAGGTCCTAACAACAGAGCACTTAAGTCACTTTCAGACATGCTTAAGGGTAAGCAGGGACGTTTCAGACAGAACCTTCTCGGTAAGCGTGTTGACTACTCAGGACGTTCAGTTATCGTAGTCGGACCGGAACTCAAGATGTACCAGTGCGGTCTCCCTAAGGAAATGGCTCTCGAACTCTTCAAGCCTTTCGTACTCAAGAGACTCGTTGACACAAAGGTTATCGCTAACATAAAGAGCGCAAGAAAGCTCGTTGACAGAGCAAAGACAGAAGTATGGGATGCCCTCGAAAACGTAATCAAGGATCACCCTGTTCTCCTCAACCGTGCTCCTACACTTCACAGACTTGGTATTCAGGCATTCGAGCCTGTACTCGTTGAAGGACGTGCACTCAAGCTTCATCCGCTCGTATGTACAGCTTACAACGCCGACTTCGACGGTGACCAGATGGCTGTACATCTCCCGCTTTCCGCTGAAGCACAGGCTGAAGCAAGATTCCTTATGCTTGCTGCAAACAACCTTCTCAAGCCTTCAGACGGACGTCCTGTTGCAGTACCTACACAGGACATGGTACTCGGTTCATACTACCTTACAATGCTTAAGGAAGGCGATCCGGGTGAAGGAAAGATATTCAAGGACGTAAACGAAGCTCTCATGGCTTACAATGAGCATGCAGTTTCACTTCACGCTCCTATCAAGGTTAAGGTTACAAAGGACATCGGCGGAAGAAAGGTTTCAAAGATTATCGACTGTACAGTCGGCAGACTTATCTTCAACGAAAATATTCCTCAGAACCTTGGCTATGTTGACAGAACAGATTCTGACAAGCAGTTTGACCTCGAAATCTCATTCCTCGTTAAGAAGAAGCAGCTTTCAGACATTATCGAACGCTGTATCAGAATCCACGGCACAACAACAACTTCAGAGGTTCTTGACAAGGTTAAGGCACTTGGCTTTAAGTTCTCTACAAGAGCTGCTATCACAGTTGCTGTATGTGACGCTACAATTCCTCCGCAGAAGAAGGATATCCTTGCTGAAGCTCAGGACAAGATTGACGTTATTACGGAACAGTATGACTACGGATATATTTCATCAGCAGAAAAGTCCAAGAAGGTTATCGAAATCTGGAACAGAGCTACTGATGATGTAACAGAAGCACTTAAGAGCAACCTCGGTAAGTACAACCCGATCTTCATGATGGCTGACTCAGGTGCCCGTGGTAGTATCAACCAGATCAGACAGCTCGCAGGTATGCGTGGTCTTATCGCCAACACATCAGGTACTACAATCGAAATTCCTATCAGAGCTAACTACCGAGAAGGTCTTAACATTCTCGAATACTTCATTTCTTCACGAGGCGCCCGTAAAGGTCTTGCCGATACAGCCCTCAGAACTGCCGACTCAGGTTACCTTACAAGACGTCTCGTTGACGTATCACAGGATGTTATCATCCGTGAGGACGACTGTGAGACAAACGAAGGTCTTGAGATTTTCGAAATCAGGAACGGCAGCGAAATGATCGAACCTCTCTCAGAACGTCTTGTCGGACGTTACCTTGTTGACAATCTCTGTGATCCTTCAACAGGTGAGGTTGTTGTTTCCAAGAACAAGCTCATGACTGAAGTTGAAGCAAATAAGATTGTAGGCATGGGCGTTGAGCGAATCAAGATTCGTTCAGTTCTCCACTGTAAGGCTAAGCAGGGTGTTTGTGCCAAGTGCTACGGTGCTAACCTTGCAAACGGAAACATCGTATCTGTCGGCGAAGCAGTTGGTGTTATCGCTGCTCAGTCAATCGGTGAACCTGGTACACAGCTTACAATGAGAACATTCCATACAGGTGGTATCGCGTCAGCAGAAGATATCACACAGGGTCTTCCGCGAGTTGAAGAACTTTTCGAAAGCCGTCGTCCGAAGAATGCTGCTATTATCGCAAGAATCAGCGGTACTGTAAGCATCGAGGAAATCAAGACAACAAAGAACGTAATTCTTACAAACGAAGAAACAGGTGAACAGGAGTCATACATGATTCCGTGGAACCTTAAGGTCAGAGTACGTGACGGCGAAGTAATCGAAAAGGGTACAAAGATTACAGAAGGTAACTGCTATCCTGCAGATATCCTTGCAGTTCAGGGATCAGAAGCTGTTCAGAACTACATCATCAATGAAGTTCAGAAGGTTTACCGTCTCCAGGGTGTTGATATCAACGACAAGCATATCGAAGTAATCGTAAGACAGATGCTCAGAAAGATCAAGGTAGAAGACAGCGGCAGCAGCTATCTCCTTCCGGGTTCACTTGTTGACCGTAAGGAAATCGATGCTATCAACGCAGAGCTTCAGGAAAGAATTGATGCCGGCGAGTTCGGTGTATCACTTGTTACTGCAGCTCCTGTACTTCAGGGTATCACAAAGGCTTCTTCAAGTTCAGAAAGCTTCCTTTCAGCTGCTTCCTTCCAGGAAACAACAAAGGCACTTACTGATGCTGCTATCAGAGGCAAGAGTGACTACCTCATGGGTCTTAAGGAAAATGTTATTATCGGTAAGCTCATACCTGCAGGTACAGGTATGGATATTTACAACAAGGTTGAAGTTGTAAAGAACGAAAAGGCTGAAGGTTTCAGCGGAAACGAACATATTGCCGTTTCACCGATGAATATCTGATAAAAAATAAATAAAGTTCAGGACCTCCTGCATTAAGCGGGAGGTCCTTTTTTTACTGCATTTTTCTGTATAGGATAATACGGTGAATGCAGTGACTGCATTATCTGAAAAAATCAGACTGCATAAGTCATATGTGCGAATTGAATAATATTAAACGCCAAAATCTGTCGTTTGGTATAGAAAAAATACTGTGATTTTGTTGAAAAAGGAAAAATAAAATGATATAATATAAGAGTATATAATGACAGGAATAAGTGTATACATAATAAAAAAACAGTGAGCCGTTTCGGAAACGAAGGCTGCACTGCGAGCGTATATTGGGGTGATTGAATGAAAAATACAGTAAAAAAACGAATGTTTCTAAGCCTTTTTATTATACTTGTTATAACCTTCGGAATAATTCTTTCTGCTGTATATATTTCAGTATCAAATAATATCAGAAATGACGAATATCTTGCCGGTGAGGCAGCAGCAAGCTTTGCTGCGGTTGAGATTAACGGGGACAAGGCGAGATTTTACTGGAAAACGGGGAAGACAGACAACGACTATCAGGATATTATGCGTAACCTGCTGGCATATACGCATGACAGTACCGTAAGCAGGATATCAATGATAGCCTACGGAAACACTGTGGGCTACTACATATATGACACGGATGCAAAGGGTGTAAATACCAAGGTTTCCTATGATGACTACACATCATCTGTAAAGTCAAAGCTTATCGAATGCCGCGAATCATGGAGCACTACCCGCGGAAACGTAAACTATACATACCGTCCGGTGAGAACACTGGATGATTTTCCGGCAGGATACATAATTGTTGAGAGCAGTGTTGTAAACGATAACCTGCCGGCTCTGATGATTACAATCGCAGCTATATCTGTTGTGTTTATCGCAGCAGTAAGTTTCCTTATAGTTCTTTTTATGAAAAAGAGCATATTCAATCCTATCGAGACATTTGCAAGTGCTGCAGCTGCTTTTGCCGGTTCTGAGGCAAAGAACGACCAGGGTGACGAGCTCATGAGAAAGTTCGATACAGGACGTACCGATGAGATCGGACATCTCGGTCAGTCAATTATCAGTATGATAAATGTAATCAATCATTCACGAAAGGACATTTCATCTGCTATCTTTGACGCCACACATGACGGAATGACCAAGACATTCAACAAGAGACACTATGAGAACAAGGTGGCAGGATTCAGAAACTGTTCTTCCATATGCGTAATTTACTTTGATGTAAACAATCTTAAGCTTATAAACGACACACTCGGACATGAACGCGGTGACTATGTAATCAAGAGGGCAGCCGAATATATTTTTGAAGTATCATTTGACGACAGCATGTGCTTCAGAATGGGCGGTGACGAGTTCCTTCTTGTTATTACAAACCGTTCATACCGTGATATACTTTCACTTATCAACAGGCTCGACTCTGACTGTCCGGTTATTCTCAGTGCTGATACTGACAGTATCAAGTGTTCAGTTGCGTACGGATATGCATATGCCAAGGGCAATTATTCATATGACTCGATTCTTGCCGAGGCAGAGGAAAACATGTACAGAAAGAAATATGAAATAAAGCAGCAGCTTAACATGCCTGAAAGATAAATCAGCTTCGCGGGGATATTTAAGGTAAAATTCGGGGGAGTATAAAATGCAGAGAAAAAAGAAAAAGAAACATGTCAGAGCCGGTTTTGTATCTGACATTAAAATAAAAAACAAGGTTATCATAATCTTTGTTCTCCTGATAATCTGCATAGCTATAATGTTCTACGGAGCAGCAGTTATCGTTTATTCACTCATCGATGAAAACCGTAAGGAAAACGAGCAGATGATTACGTCATCTGCGGATGAGTATATAAACACAGAGATAGAGAATATGGTTTCGATTGCCAAGACAGTCTATACAAATGAAGCTCTTTATGAGTTTCTCAACAACAAGTATGCAACTACTGTTGATTACTATGACAGATACTATGATTTTTCACAGAGCAGATTTCTTGTTGTGACAGAGGACAGTGCAGTAAGGCAGTTCAAAATCTATACTGCAAACGATACAGTTATGAACGGCGGAAATATCGGACGTATAGATACAATTGAAAACGAGGAATGGTACAGATACTTCAGACAGCTTGACAGGGATATGATTATCTACTGCAGCAGTGACCAGAAGAATCTTTCACTTATCAGAAAGCTTGACTACAAGAGAGTGCACACAGGTGCCGCAGTTATAAAGATTGACTTCAACACAGCAAATCTTCAGAGCAAGTTTCTCAGCATGTACTTTGACGGCAGGGTTTACGTTGCAAGCGGGGACACTCTGCTCTACGGAAACCAGAAGGACATGACGATGCCTGACAGTGACACTCTTAAAAACTACACTAAAAAAAGCAGAAACTTCTATACCTGTGACATCGACTACTACGTTTATTCAAACAGCAGGAGAGTTATGTCAATATTTGCGGTGCCTATGGCTGTGCCGCTCATACTTTCTTTCTTCCTCTGCTTTATTCTTGTTATCACAATAATCAATGATATCAAGAACAGAATCATGGAAGTGTGCGCTATGTGCGTAAACAAGAGAAAGGCTTCAGTTGACAGACAGAAGGACAATCTCGGTGAGGACGAAATCGGCCGTCTGTACAGGGATGTAAACAATACACTCATTGACCTCAACAGACTCAAGGACGAAAAGGACAATCTCAGCAGGTTTATAAGAGACTACAAGCTAAAGACAAATGATGTTATCATTGCTGCACTTAACTATGAAACAAGACAGCGTTTTGAACTTAAAACTCCTGAGGAGGCAGGTGAGACAGTTACACTTGATGAGGAGCTTCTCAACCTCAGCAGAATGCTTGACCGTCTTAAGGAGAGGGAGTACTTCAGCTATTCTCTGATTTCAGATACTACATCTGCGGTAAAGAATATTATTCCTTTCTCACTTTCAGCCATTGCACTTCATGTTGCAGAGTATGAAGGTGTCGGACATGATGTGGAGATAGATGTAAGGGAGCATGACGGATGCTTCAGCATACGCTACTACAAGCAGGGTGTGGCACTCAGTCCTGCTGATATTCTGAAACTCAGGGCGATTTTTGAACCTGAAAGTGCCAAGAGCCTTCCTGCGTTTGAAGCAGAGGAGGAGTTCAACTCATATGTACGACTCAGCAGATTCTATCTCGATAATATCACTCTCAATATCAACTCCAAGGAAGAGCTTGATTTTGAGTTTATTATCACAAACGTGACAGACTGAAAGGTACAGGTGGTAATATGAAGAAAATTATTTCACTTGTTTCAGCTCTGGCTCTTTCTGCAGGTCTGTGCAGCTGTGACGGGATTTTCGGAAGGGAACCCGCTGAAACAAAGGTTTTTACAGGATACTTTGCCCTTACAGGGGTTCAGCTTGACAAAAACAACGATATACGTGACCTTATAGCAAAGAAAACCGGTGCAAGATGCGATGAAACCTGGAACACTCCGGGCAAGTCAGCTGATGAAACCATCAGCGACATGATTATTTCGCAGAAGTATCCTGATTTTATTTACGGAGGGGTGGCCCAGCAGAAGCTTATTGATGCCAATGCCCTTATCCCTATAAACATGTACTGGGACGAGTACGAAAACATAAAAAATTATTTTACGGAGGATCAGTGGAAGCTGCTTGAGGACAGCGACGGACTTATCCACTATATCCCCGTATACAGCAACACATATATGAAGGAAACTGATCCGGAGCACAGCGATGAGGCGTTCTGGATTCAGGTTAAGGTGCTTGAATGGGACGGTTATCCTGAAATAAAAACCCTGGATCAGTACTTTGACCTCATAGAGCGTTATCTTGAAGCCCACCCTGAAAATGATGAGGGTGTTAAAAATATCGGATACGAAATACTCACTGACGGCTATCTTTACTTCTGCATGGAAAATCCGCCTCAGTTTCTTGACGGATACCCTAATGACGGATGCTGCATAGTTGACAGCGATACGCTTACAGCCAGAGACTACAATATGACTCCTACTGCAGAAAAATGGTTCAGAAAGCTCAGCGAGGAATACCGAAAGGGTGTTATCGACCCGGAGTTTTCATTTATGAGCACAGCGCAGTACTATGACAAGATAAAATCAGGTGCTGTACTCGGCATGGTCGACCAGCACTGGAATTTTGAGGACGCGGAGAATGAGCTCTCAGCTGAGTCACAGTATATTCCGCTTGACATAGTAATAGACGAAAGTGTGGTTCCGAGGTACAGAAGTCCGAGACCGTTTGACTGTTCACAGGGACTCGGAATATCAGTTGACTGTGAGGACGTTGAAAGCGCTCTTAAATTCATTGATGACCTTCTCTCACCGGAAATTATGAACCTCAGATTCTGGGGAATCGAGGGAAAGGATTATATTAAGGACAGCTCAGGCAGATTTTACAGAAATGACGCCCAGAGGTCAAGAAGCTTCAGCTCCGACTACAGGACAAGTCACTTCTGTGACTACTTCGGATTTCCTTATTATTCAGGAATGAGTCTTGACGGAATCAATGCATACTGTCCTGAAAACCAGCCTGAGGAGTACAGCAGTACACTTGGCGGTCCGGTAAAAAGATGCCTCGAGGCATACGGTGTAAACACGATATCCGAGCTCATCCGCTGTGATGAAAGCAATGCTCCGTGGTTCCCGATGTGGTCGCACACAAACCTGTTTACTTCTGATACGGAGTACGGAAGTGCTAAAAATTCCATGGATTCCGTAAAGCACAGGTACCTTCCGAAGGTTATTATGAGCGCGGATTTTGATGCAGCCTGGGAAGAATACAGGGCTGCATACAGCTTATGCGATACGGATTCTTATTTCAGTGAACTCACTGCCGAGATAAGAAGACGTGCGGGAAAGTAGGTGGATTAATTGCTGATTAAAAAAATGCTTGCAGCAGTGTCCGCAGTGATTTTTGCTGCTTCTGCTGTATCCTGCGGCAAACCGGATACAGTTGTGACAGAGCCGCTTCCGGTAAAGACATATACCGGTTTTTTTGCAGTATCGGGCGATACCATAAGTGATACCAATCACATTCAGCAGATGATTGCTGAAAGAACCGGGGCAAAGTGTGAGGAAATCTGGCTTAACGAGGGTGACAATTATGAGGATATTGCCACCAGAATGATAAACAGCCAGCAGTATCCTGACTATATATACGCTGCACAGGATCATGCCAGATTTCTTGAAGCAGGAGCATATATCCCCCTTGACGGATATATTGAAAAAAATGAAAACCTGAAAAACTATTTCACCGAGGCTGAGTGGAACAGGGTGAGAAGCAGCGACGGACATATTTACATAATACCTGTTTTCTCAAAGGTAAATATGTATGACACAAATACAATTCACAACGATGAGGCGTTCTGGATTCAGGCACGTGTTCTCAAATGGGGCGGTTATCCGAAAATCAGAACTCTTGACGAATATTTCGACCTGATTGAAAGATATCTGAAGGCAAATCCGACTGATGAAAACGGTGAGCCAAATATCGGCTATGAAATACTTGCTGACGGTTATCTGTACTTCTGCCTTGAAAATCCGCCGCAGTTCCTTGACGGATATCCTAATGACGGAAGCTGTATAGTTGACAGAAAAACCGGTACGGTAACTGACTACAACACAACACCTACAGCTGAAAAATGGTTCCGCAAGCTTAATGAGGAATACCGGAAGGGCGTAATTGACAGGGACTGCTTTGTGCTTACTGCTTCCCAGTACTACGAAAAGCTTTCCAGGGGAAATGTCCTCGGAATGGTTGACCAGAGATGGAATTTCGGCAGCAGTGTTGAGAATCTTGTTGACGAGTGTGCATATGTGCCGCTCGGAATTACTATAGATGAAAACGTTAAGGAACACTATCATTCGGATACGGCATTTGACAACTCACAGGGAATAGGTGTAACTGTCAGCTGTAAGGATCCTGACGGAGCAGTGGCTTTTATCAATGACCTTCTATCACCGGAGATTCTGAATCTTCGTATGTGGGGAGAAGAGGGCGTTGACTACAAGACCGGCAGTGACGGAGTTTTCTATCTCACCGATGAACAGACGGGACTCGGAGAGGACAAGGACTACCGCTTCAGGCAGAGATGCGAATATGCGTACTTCCCGTTCTACAAGGGAATGAATCTTGACGGAGTAAATGCATACGCGCCTGAGTATCAGCCTTCAGAGTTTTTCAAGAAACTCAGCAGCATCATGCAGGAGTGTCTGTATGCGTACGGCGCCCGCACATATGTTGAGCTGTTCAGCAAGTCGGAGGGAAATGCACCGTGGTATCCTATGTGGAGCTATACCAATAATTTTACTTCCGATACACCGTACGGCAGAGCTAAGGAAAAGATGGACAGCGTAAAGCATGAGTATCTGCCTAAGGTTGTCATGAGCCGTAACTTTGACAGCACATGGGCGGAATATATGAATGCATATAAAGAATGCGAGCCTGAGGTGTATATAGCTGAGCTTCAGAATGAAGTAATCCGCAGAATGAACAAATAATCTTGACAAGTATATCTATATGTGATAACATAAATAGGTATGACCGGGGAAATAAACAGTTTACGATTTTTACTGTAAATCAGGAGGAACAGTAATGACATTATTTGACGAACTTAAAAGAAGAGGACTTCTCGCTCAGCTTACTGATGAAGAAGAAATCAAAACACTTATAAATGCAGGTAAGGCTACTTTCTATATTGGTTTTGACCCTACAGCTGATTCGCTTCACGTAGGTCACTTCATGGCTCTCTGTCTTATGAAGAGACTCCAGATGGCAGGCAACAAGCCGATTGTTCTTATCGGCGGCGGTACTGCAATGATTGGTGACCCTTCAGGCAAGACTGATATGAGAAAGATGATGACAAAGGAAACAATTAATCACAACGTTGAATGCTTTAAGAAGCAGATGAGCAGATTCATTGATTTTTCCGAAGACAAGGCTATCGTTGTAAACAACGGTGACTGGCTTCTTGACCTTAATTACGTTGATGTACTCCGTGAGGTCGGAGCATGCTTCTCAGTAAACAAGATGCTCACATTCGAATGCTACAAGCAGAGAATGGAAAGAGGTCTTACTTTCCTTGAATTCAACTACATGATTATGCAGAGCTATGACTTCTATATGCTTTTCCAGAAGTACGGATGCAACATGCAGTTCGGCGGTGACGACCAGTGGGCTAATATGCTCGGCGGTACTGAGCTTATCAGAAAGAAGCTCGGCAAGGATGCACACGCAATGACAATCACACTTCTCCTCAACTCAGAGGGCAAGAAGATGGGTAAGACTGAAAAGGGTGCAGTATGGCTTGATCCTGAGAAGACATCACCGTATGACTTCTATCAGTACTGGAGAAACGTTTCAGACGCTGACGTTATCAAGTGCCTCAAGATGCTCACTTTTGTTCCTGTTGAACAGATTGAGGAAATGGAAAAGAACATGGAAGGCGCTCAGTTCAACGAGGCCAAGACACTTCTCGCATATGAGCTTACAAAGCTTGTTCACGGTGAAGAGGGAGCTGACAAGGCCGACGCAGCTGCAAAGGCAATTTTTGCAGGCGGCGGAGACAGTGATGACATGCCTTCAACAGAACTTACTGCTGAAGATGCTCCTGACGGACAGATCGGCATTCTTTCACTTCTCGTTAAGTGCGGACTCTGCAAGTCAAACAGTGAGGCAAGACAGCTTGTTACCCAGAACGGTATTGCAGTTGACGGCGAGAAGTTTACAGATCCTAAGGGCATGGTAAATCTTTCAGAACCTGTTGTTATAAAGAAGGGCAAGAAGATTTTCCACAAGGCTATGATGGGCTGATAACTGACTGATAAAAACAAAACTCTGAAGAATCTGATCTGATTCTTCAGAGTTTTTTGTATTTTACTGGTTTCTCAGTTCTTCGATTCTTCTTATCTGGCGGACATCATTTCCGCTGAATTTAAGAATATCATAGCCTGAAAGAATTCTTGATACGATACGCGGCTCGTATCTGCGTTCCATTTCCGCAAGTGTAAGATTGGTACTGATTATAGTCGGAATTCCGCTGCTGAGGCGTGAATTTATGATATTATAGACAGTTGATGTGCAGAACTGCTTGTCGTATTCGGTTCCTAAATCATCAAGTATGAGCAGGTCTGCACTGAGGAGAGTGTTCATAGTGTCTCCTTCAGACCTGCCGAAGTGCTCATCCTCAATTCTGTCCATAAGGTTTATTGTTGAGCCGTAGACTACATTCCAGTTGGAGGAGAGCAGCTTCTCGGCAATCGCAAGCGAAAGATGGGTTTTGCCGAGTCCGGTTTTCCCGGTGAAGAAAATATTTCGTGAATGTCTGCTGAATCCTGCAGCGTAGGTTCTGCAGTACCTCAGGCTTTCCGACATCGTTCTGTAGCAGTCCGGATCGTCAGAGGTCTGAACTCCTGAGTAGTAATCAAGTCTGAATGTGTCAAAGGTAGAGAGCTTAAGCGGTGAGCTCTCATTGAGCTCCTGTACTGCAAGCCTGCCGGCAAGGTCGTTCAGACATCCGCAGCGTTTGCCGTCATGGAAGCCGGTGTCTGAACAGTTGCTGCAGCTGTACTTAAGGTCAAGATAATCCTCAGGATATCCGCTGCTCACAAGCAGCGTACGTATCATCTGCTGTGCCTCCAGATTTTTCTTTTCGAGAATCTCCATCTGCTCCTTTACGCGTTCACCCTTTGAGATTATTCTGAGAATCTGAATGCTTGTCTGGGCTATCTGCGTGTTGATTTCGGCTATCGCCGGTACCGCCTCCGATACCTCTGCGGTTCGCTGTTCGTTTGTATTACGGGCGATGATACGCCGGTTGTTTATTATGTCCAGTGCCTTTGAATATGTACCGCTCATTTGCTATCCCCCTTTTTGGCGTTTCCGCTGAAGTTTATTGCGAATTCATCGAATTTGCTCAGGTCGTATGACTGGTTAGGCAGAGGAGCCGGGGTATATCCGGTGCCCTTTCTGCTGCTGATTTCCGCTTCAGCCTGTTCACGGGTTGTAATTCCTTTTTTGTGCCAGTTTTCAAGTATTCCGTTTATATAGTTTACTGTGAGAGTTTTTCCGAGATCAATGGTTCTTTCGCACGCGCACTCTATGAGTTCGGCACTGTATCCCCTGAGCAGCCATTCATCGAAGAACTGGAGCTGGTTTTTCGTAGGCGGTCTCTTGAGTCCGAAGGCTATGCTCATTTTTGACATAAAGCTGTTCTGCTTCGACATCTTTGAGAGTTCTGCCTCTGCTTTTTCAAGAGTGTTGATTTCCTCTCTGCTCCAGCGAACTGCAATAGCTTCGATATATGAAGTGTGGGTCTTGTCGATGGAAGCACAGTGTGAAAGGAGCATGAGAATAACATCCGGCTTCAGGCCGAGGTATTCGTGCTGCCATACAAGAGACCTTACCATTGTGTGGTTTATAGGACCGCCGAGCGTGCACTGCGCCATATCAAACAGGCCCTTCATTTCCTTTGAGTTTTCACGCATTTTGTCAATCTGGCTTGGTGATACCTGAAATGAAGCGCTTGATGTCTGGAGAGCGGGCTGTATTTCACGCTGAACGGCAGAATTCTGCGAAGCAGTGACTGATGCTGCAGGTGAAACTGAGGCTGGTGTTTTCTGTGTCTCAGTCTCCGGAACAGAAGATGAAGCTGTGCTGCCGTCCTTTTTAAGTATGTCAACTCCTTCCCAGAAGTTGAAGGCGTCTGCGACGTCGTCTGCGCTGATGTTCAGAGCGGCTGATATTTCACTGCGGCTGATATTTCGTCCGTTGTTTTTCAGTACGTACAGAAGGACCTTGACGGCACTTCCGGAGGCGAGTTTTATGTATTTGTCCACGACTGCTCCGGGTACTGCAAACACAGATTCCCATATGCCGGCATTCAGATAGTAGTTCATAAAAAATATCCTTCCCTTCACTGATGTCTACAGCGGATGCAGAAACAATCCGGACCTCACTGTATCTGTTTTCAGACCTGCCACCGGAAGGCCTGCGCTTCAAAGCTCTGCTTTAATAGTGATGATATATTATCATATCATATTTTGCTGACAAAAACAAGTCGCAGACAGTATTTGTCCGGAGGGTCTGCCGTCTATTGAATTTTGTCAGAAAAAATGATATAATAATCGCATACGGTTATTCAAATTTGTGATTAAGGGAGCAGTGGCTTAATCAGTGTTTCCTTAAAGGGAGGATGGATTTTTATGTCGTTCAGAAAAGATTTTTTATGGGGTGCTGCTTCAGCAGCATATCAGCTTGAGGGTGCTTACAGGGATGACGGAAAGGGACTTAATATCTGGGATGTTTACACAAACTGTATGAGTGCTTCTGAAAAGAGATTTGTACGCCACAGTGAAACCGGAAATGAAGCATGCGACCATTATCACAGATTCAGGGAGGACATAGCCCTGATGAAGGAAATGGGTATCAGAAACTACAGGTTTTCCATCAGCTGGACAAGGATTCTTCCTGACGGTACAGGAAAAGTAAATGAGGCCGGAATAAAGTTCTACTCCGATCTTGTTGATGAGCTTCTTGCAAACGGTATAACTCCGCTTGTAACACTGTTTCACTGGGACTATCCGTATAAACTTCACCAGAGGGGCGGCTGGCTCAGTCCGGAATCACCTGACTGGTTTGCAGAGTATACGAAGGTTGTCGTGGATGCACTTTCGGACAGGGTTAAGTACTGGATGACGGTCAACGAGCCTCAGGTATTTGTAGGACTCGGATACTATATCGGAAACCATGCTCCGTTTTTAAAGCTTCACTCATGTGACCTGTGTCAGATTACGCACAATGTTCTTCTTGCACACGGCAGGGCGGTAAAGGTTATACGTGAAAATGCGAAAACTGAACCGAAGGTTGGATTTGCATTTTCTACCGCGTGCTTCAGTCCGGAAAACGACAGCCCTGAAGCCGTTGAGGAAGCACGCAGCAGGAGCTTTGACTTTAACAGATGGGGCTTTATATTTACACCCGGATGGTGGGCAGATCCGATATTTTTCGGAAAATACAGCGACAGGGCATATGCGCTCTTCGGCGACGAGATGCCGGAAATAAAGGACGGGGATATGGAGATTATTTCCCAGCCTGTTGATTTTTACGGAGTAAATCTTTACGAAAGCTGTTCAGACAGGATGGCTGCGGGTTATCCTGAGGGCTGCTATACCGGTATGCCGAGAACTGCTCTTGACTGGCCTGTTACCCCGGATGTTCTTTACTGGTCTCCTAAGTTCCTCTATGAGAGATACGGAGTGCCGGTTATGATTACTGAAAACGGTCTTGCAAACACAGACTGGGTTTCACTTGACGGAAGGGTTCATGACGAACAGCGAAAGGACTTTACCCACAGATATCTGAAGGAGCTGAAGCGCGCAGCTGATGACGGAGTTGATATCATGGGATACATGCACTGGTCCGTTATGGACAATTTTGAGTGGGCGGAAGGCTATGACAAGAGATTCGGACTTATCTACGTTGACTACCGTACACAGGAGAGAATTATAAAGGATTCGGCTCTCTGGTACAGAGAGGTAATGGAGACAAACGGAGAGAATCTCTGAAATAATATATGTTCATAAAACCGGGGGTAAGGGAGCGCGGTTCCTTTACCCCCGGTTTTTATTAAGAAATACTTAAGAAAATATCTGTTGAAAAATTGTTTACTGTGTGATATGATGATTAAGGGTTTTAACAAAATATATTGTAAACACATTATAGTGAACGTAAAAATCTTTTTTTTGCATTCACTATAAAAATAACTGCGTTTACAATCAGCCGGCGTGCAGGGCTGTAAAAATAAAAACATTACAGAAAATGCAGAATTTTTCTGATTTACTGTAATAAAAAAGAAAGGAAACAATAATATGCTTGAAACAAAAGAACTTTTCAGACGATACAAGCCTAAAAAAGGCGAAGAGGTCGTTGCCGTTGACCGTGTCTCCCTGAAATTTCCGGAGAAGGGAATGGTATTTCTTCTTGGTAAGTCAGGAAGCGGCAAGTCCACAATGCTCAATCTTCTCGGAGGCCTTGACAGCTATGATGACGGTGAGATTATCATCAAGGGCATTTCTTCAAAGGACTTTGACCAGCAGAGGTTTGACAGCTACAGAAACACATATGTAGGCTTTATTTTTCAGGAGTACAACGTACTTGAGGAGTTTAACGTAGGTGCAAATATCGCCCTTGCTCTTGAACTCCAGGGAAGAAAAGCAAGCGATGAGGAAATAAACCGGATTCTTCATGACGTTGACCTTGACGGCTTCGGAAACAGAAATCCGAACGAACTCTCAGGCGGACAGAAGCAGAGAGTTGCCATTGCACGTGCGCTTGTCAAGAATCCAGAGATAATCATGGCTGATGAACCTACCGGAGCCCTTGACTCAAACACAGGACGACAGGTTCTTGACACACTTAAAAAGCTCTCAGCCGACAAGCTTGTAATTATAGTTTCACATGACCGTGAATATGCCGAGCAGTACGCAGACAGAATTATAGAGCTTGCTGACGGTAAGGTCGTAAGGGATGTAACTGCAGTCGCTGACGGCAGAGATGAAGAAAGCGGACTCGTTTTCAGAACAAATACAGTTGAGATACCGGGAGGATATCATCTTACTGAAGATGACAGAATCCGTATCAATGAATATATAGACAAAATTCAGCACGGAATAAGCCTTACTCTTGAGGAGGGAACAAGAAAGTTCAGTGCTACAGATGAGTCTCAGATTCCGGTGCAGGACGGAAAGGACTTTAAGCTTATAAAGTCGGTTCTTCCTGTGAAGTCAGCATTCAAAATCGGCTGCAGCAGCCTGAAGCACAAGAAGTTCAGACTGGTTATGACAATCCTTCTTTCAGTAGTCGCATTTACAATGTTTGCATTTGTTGACACGTTCAGTTCGTACAACCACGTGCGTACATGCGTCGATTCACTCAGAGACAGTGATATTGGGTATGTTTCACTCAGTAAGTCGGTAAAATACGGCTCCGGAATTGATACCTGGTGGTCACGTTCCAGAAACTCCCTTACTGATGAAGATCTCAGTGCCATACAGAATGACACAGGTATCCCGGTAACCGGAATATTCAGACCAAAGTCAGGATCACTTGATTTTTCGGAAAATATTGATTATCCTGATACCACAGAGGGACAGCGTTTTATGGCTATGGCGAATTTTGCCGGATTTTCAGAGATAACAATGCAGTCACTTGAAAATATGGGATACTCACTTTATGCCGGAAGACTTCCTGATGCATCAAAGAAGGAAATTGCAATCAGCTGCTATGCTGCAGAGACTTTCACAAATACGGGATACTTTACGGCATCACCGCACAGAAACAGTTCCTACGGATCATATGATGAAGAAAATGCTGAAAAGAAGAGAAGGTCAGAGAAGTTTGCAGATCCTATGTACATGGTCGGCAAGACACTGCTTCTTGATAACACGGTTTATACTGTTACAGGCATTATTGACACCGGATTTGACAGTGAGCGATACAGTCTTCTCCGTGAAAATCCTGACAAGCTGACTGCTGCGGAAAGAGTAATCAGCTACATGCTTATGGATGAGTATGACTACGCAGTAAACTACAGCCTTACAGGTGCTGCAATGGTAGGAGAAGGGGCAGTAAAAGAGCTTGTGAAAACTGAACCTTCGGTTTATGAACAGACCATGGGTGATCTCTGGTTCAATTCATACAGTGAAAACGGAAACTGTGGTCTCAACATGTGGAATCAGTATGTAACAAAGCTTTCAGATCTCCGTGAAGATGAAATTATCTGGGCTGACAAGCCTCTTGAAAGCCTCGGGGACAATGATATAATTGTAAACCTTGCGACTATGGAAGGATTTGATAACGGTCATGATATAAGATTTGTATCTGAAGACGGAAAAGCAACTAAGGAAGGTCTTGACAAACTTTTCGAATTTTTAAAGAAGACCGGCGGAGTAAAGGGATATCTTAATATTTACGCATCACAGGCTTATGACTCAGAGCCTTTTGATTGCAGAATCGTCGGCTGTTTTGCGGAGGACAGCAGATATTCAGGTGAATACATGTCATGTGTAGCTGTTTCAGACAGCATCGTTGAACAGACCTGTGATATTACAGACGGAATTTATGACTGTGCTGTAGGTCCTATGCCTAAGGAAAGAAACAGCATGGAAACACTCGTAAAATACTGCTACCGCGACGAAGACGGCGTAAAGATTAGATACAGCATGAACAATGCAGTTGTATATGAACTTGATACTGTAAACGAAATTCTCAGAGTTGCATCCAGGATTCTCTTCTGGGTTGCACTGTTCTTTGCATGCTTTGCTTCAGTTCTCATGGCTAACTTCATCTCAGTCAGCATCAGCTACAAGAAGCAGGAAATCGGTATACTTCGTGCTATCGGTTCAAGGTCAAATGACGTTTTCAGAATTTTCTTCTCAGAGAGCTTTGTGATTGCGATGATAGAATTTGTTCTCACATCAGCTTTAACATGTGCCGGTGTTATGATTCTTAACAGCTTCATACGAAAGGAAACAGGCGTTCTTGTGACACTTCTTCACTTCGGCATAAGACAGATTATCCTCATAATTGTAATCAGTATTGCTGTTGCCGCGCTTGCAAGCTTCATTCCTGTAAAGAAGATAGCCTCAAAGAAACCGATAGACGCTATAAGAAACAGATGATTTCCGCTTACTGTGAAACAATCACTGTTACCCTTGTATAATCCTGTAAACTGTGATATAATAGAAGAACATATGTATCCGAATCAACCGGGAGGGAATCTTTTTGAATTCTTATATAGAAAAAGTAAAGGCTTTAAACGGAAAGCGGGAGGCTCCGCCGCTTGCGCATGTTCATAACTACGGCTGCCAGCTTAATGTTACCGACGGTGAAAAGCTGAAGGGTATTCTTTTTGAGATGGGCTACGGCTTCACCGAAATACCCGAAGAGGCAGACCTTGTTATATTCAACACATGTGCGGTGCGTGAGAACGCGGAGGAAAGAGTATTCGGAAATCTCGGCTTCCTGAAGCACTACAAGGATAAGAAAAAGGAAATGATAATCTGCATTTCAGGATGCATGACTGAGCAGGCAGTTATCGTTGACAAAATCAGATCCTCCTACAGTTACGTTGATATAGTTTTCGGTACCAATGCATTTGACAGGTTTCCTCAGTTTGTATATGAGGTTCTCTGCGGCAGAAAACACTTCTATGATGAGCAGGGTCCGGGCAGTGAGCTTTCCGAAGGAAACAGCCAGATACGAAGCAGTACCTTCAAGGCCTCAGTACCGATAATGTACGGCTGCAACAATTTCTGCACATACTGTATAGTTCCGTACGTGCGCGGCAGGGAGAGAAGCCGTCAGCCTGAGGTTATACTTGAGGAGGTACGTGAACTTGTAAACAGCGGATACAGGGAGATAATGCTCCTCGGACAGAACGTTAACTCCTACGGAAATAACCTTGAGGGGAGCATATCATTTCCTGAGCTTCTCAGGCAGATAAATGCACTTGAAGGTGAATTTATAATAAGATTCATGTCATCACATCCGAAGGATGCCGGAAAGGAACTTATTGATGCCATGGCCGAATGTGAAAAGGTCGGCAAATTTCTTCACCTTCCGGTTCAGTCAGGAAGTGACAGCGTTCTTGAACGTATGAACCGTCGCTACACTGCGGAGAAGTATCTTGAAATAATAAACTATGCAAAGAGCAGAGACGAAAGATTTTCTTTCTCCACGGACATTCTTATAGGATTTCCGAATGAGACAGAGGAGGAGTTCAGGGCTACTCTTGACATAGTTGAGAAGGTTCGCTACAGCAATATCTACAGCTTCATTTATTCAAAGCGTACCGGAACGAAGGCAGCTCTTATAGAGGACAGCATTCCTTACTCCGAAAAACAGGAGAGAATGCAGCGCCTGCTTGAGCTCCAGAGAACAATCACCACTGAGGACTATAAAAAATACATCGGCAGAACACTCGATGTGCTTGTTGACGGTCCGGGCAAAAACGGTGAGGGAACTCTTACAGGAAAGAGCAGCGAATACATAATAGTAAATTTCCGCGGTGATTCATCACTGACCGGAAAGTTTGTAAAGGTAAGAATAACAGGCGCACGCAACTGGGCGGTTGAGGGTGAGCTTGTAAATCAGTAATAAACTATCGGAGGAAGTAAAAATGGATATAATCAGCCAGACAAGAGAACTCGGTAAAATGATTCAGCAGGATGAAAGATACAAGGCATACGTTGAAGCAAGGGACAGAAATGACAGTGATCCTGAACTTCAGCAGATGATCAGTGAATTCAATATTCTCAGATCAGACCTTAACAACGAAATGATCAGGGATGACAAGGATGCTGAAAAGCTCAAGCAGCTCGACGAGGATATCAAGGAGCTCTATAATAAGATTATGGACACTGAGCTTATGAAGACCTTCAACGATGCAAAGTCAGCAATGGATTCACTCCTCTCAGAGATAAACACAATCATCACAATGTGTGCAAACGGTGAGGATCCTGACACATGCAGCGCATCAGGCGGATGCACAGGAAGCTGCGAATCCTGCGCAGGATGTCACTGACGGACAATATAAACACAAAGATTATGAGTACAAGAATACAGCTTGTACTCATTGTTTGTTATTCCACTGTAAAAATATTCTACTGAAAAAGGAACTTGAAATATGCTTCTGAAGGATATAGACAGAGATAAAATCTCACCTATGATGAAACAGTACTGTGAAATAAAGGACAAGTATCCTGACTATGTACTGTTTTTCAGACTCGGCGACTTCTATGAAATGTTTTTTGATGATGCGGTAACTGTATCACGTGCCCTTGAGCTTACCCTTACAGGAAGGGACTGCGGTCTTGAGGAAAGAGCACCTATGTGCGGTGTTCCGTTTCACAGTGCCGACGTTTACACAAAAAAACTCATAGAACGCGGCTACAAGGTTGCAATATGCGAACAGCTTACTGATCCGAATGAAACAAAGGGCATAGTGGTACGTGACGTAGTCAGAATAATCACACCGGGCACGCTTATAGAGGGAAGCATGCTTGATGATTCAGTGAACAACTACATATGCTGTGCTTATCTGAAGGACGGCGAATGTGCTGTCTGCTGTGCTGATATCTCAACCGGTGATGCTTCCGTTTCACTTATTCAGTCAGGCAGGGAGCTGGAGACAGACATTATAAATGACCTCTCAAGATACCGCCCTTCCGAGATTATATTCAACGCGGAGTTCCCTGAACTTAAGAGCGTAATGGCATTTATAAGGGAGCGTCTTGAGTGCTCGTACTCAGTAAGAAACGACAGCTGCTTTGATACTGAGGAAAAGAAGGAAACTGTATTTGCCCAGTTTAATGTTCACTCATATGAAGACCTGTATCTTTCAGAGAATGACATGAGAACAAATGCGGTATGCGGACTTTTTGACTACTTCTATGAGACACAGCGTTCCCTCACAGGCCGTTTCACTGAGATTAAGCTTGTGTCAGACAACGCATTCATGAGTCTTGACCTGGCTGCAAGAAGAAATCTTGAACTCTGTGAAACCCTCAGAAACAAGGAAAAGAAGGGCTCGCTTCTCTGGGTACTTGACTCAACGAAAACCTCAATGGGCAAGAGGCTTCTCCGTTCATATACCGAACAGCCTCTTCTGAGTCCTGCACGAATAATAGACAGACTCAACGCAGTTGAAGCCCTTGTGAACAATTCAGTAGTTCTTATGGAGCTTCAGGAAATGCTTGACAAGGTTTATGATATCGAGCGTCTTATGACAAGGGTTATGTACAGAACCGCCACACCGCGTGACCTCAGAGCGCTTTCGCTTACGGCGCTTGAGCTTCCGGGAATAAAGCAGCAGCTTGCAGAGGTATCAGGTTCAAAGCTTCTTGCTGCTCTCGACAGCGATATATTTACTCTTGAGGAAATTTCAAACCTTATTGAAAATTCAATAGTTGACGAGCCTCCGGTAACCGTAAAGGACGGCGGCGTAATCAGGGACGGGTTCAATGAACAGCTTGATGAGCTCAGGTCCGTAATGAACGGCGGAAGCGACATCATTGCGAAGATAGAGGAACGTGAGAGGGAGAGAACCGGAATCAAGGGCCTCAAAACCGGATACAACAGAGTATTCGGTTACTATATTGAAGTCACACGTTCATACTATCACCTTGTTCCCGAAGACTATATCAGAAAGCAGACACTCACAAACTGTGAGCGTTTCATAACACAGGAACTGAAAAATGCCGAGAACACAATCCTCGGTGCCAGAGACAAGATTCTTGCCCTTGAAAATGATATCTTCAGCGAGGTCAGGGACTTTGTGGCATCAAAGCTTGACGAGGTTCAGAAGACTGCATCTGCTCTTGCTGCAGTTGATGTTCTCTGTTCATTTGCAGCAGTAGCTGTTGCAAACAGATATACAAGACCTGATATCTCAGCTGACGGCGTTATCGAAATCAGGGACGGACGTCACCCTGTTGTTGAAGTAATGCTTGAAGACGAAATATTTGTTCCTAACGATACATACATAGATACAAAATCAAACCGTATGTCCATTATAACCGGACCTAATATGTCCGGTAAGTCAACCTATATGAGGCAGGTAGCCCTTATCACGCTTATGGCTCAGATGGGTTCGTTTGTACCGGCGAAGTACGCACGTATATCCGTGGTTGACAAGATTTTCACACGTATCGGTGCGTCTGATGACCTTACAGCCGGACAGAGTACCTTTATGGTTGAGATGAGTGAGGTTGCCGATATACTTAAGCATGCAACAAAGCAGAGCCTTGTAATCCTCGACGAGGTCGGACGCGGAACATCCACGTTTGACGGCATAAGCATTGCAAGGTCAGTAGCCGAGCATATCTGCAGCAGCAGAAACCTCGGATGCAAGACACTGTTCGCAACCCACTACCATGAACTTATAGGACTTGAAAATGAGACGGATGGAATCAGAAACTTCAGTGTTGCAGTAAAAAAGCACGGTGAGGATATCAGATTCCTTCGTAAAATAGTTCCCGGCGGGGTGGACGACAGCTACGGCATAGAGGTTGCAAAGCTTGCCGGAGTACCGCAGAAGGTAATAACAAGAGCAAAGGAACTCCTTCGTGAGCTGGAGATGAACTCGGAAAACCAGAAGCAGGCTCATGAAGACCGGGACATGCAGATGAGTTTTGAGAACATGACAAACGAAAATGCTCTTGACAGACTAAGGAAAACAAACATATCAGAGCTTTCGGACCAGGAGTGCCGCGAACTGCTTGAGGATATGTATCAGATGATAAAGTAAGAGGAGTGAAATCATGCCGTCAATTAATGTATTAAGCCGTGAAATTTCAGAACTTATAGCTGCCGGTGAGGTAATTGAAAGACCGTCGTCAGTTATCAAGGAGCTGATTGAAAATTCAATAGATGCAGGCTCCGGGCATATCACAGTGGAGATAAAGCGCGGCGGAACAACATTTATCCGTATTACCGATGACGGCTGCGGAATATCATATGAGGATGTTCCGAAGGCATTTCTCAGACATGCAACAAGCAAGATAAAGGATGCGGATGACCTTAACAGCATCCTGACCCTCGGCTTCCGCGGCGAGGCACTTGCCTCCGTATGTGCGGTTTCAAGAACGGAGATAATGACAAGACCTGCTGACGAGGAGCTCGGAACCCACTATATGATAGAGGGCTCGGAGGAAACCCTGTATGAAAAAACGGGATGTCCTGAGGGAACGACAATTATAATAAGAGACCTGTTCTACAACGTGCCTGCCAGACAGAAGTTTATGAAAAAGGATGCAGTTGAGGGTAATATGGTATGTGCCATAGTAAACAGGATAGCACTGTCACATCCTGAGACAGCCTTCAAGCTTATCCGTGACAACAAGCTCGAATTCAGCACATCCGGTGACGGCAGGCTCTATTCATCAGTGTTTGCAGTATACGGAAAAGCGTTTGCCGGTGATCTTATTCCGGTTGAGTACGAACAGGACGGGATAAAGGTGAGCGGATATACGGTAAAGCCTCTTTATTCACGTGCGAACAGAAGCTTTCAGAACTTCTTTGTAAACGGCAGATATGTAAAGTCCCAGGTGTGCACTTCGGCAGTTGAGGAGGCATACAGGGGAAGTATTATGACAGGAAAATTTCCGGCCTGCGTGCTTATGATTGATATTTCACCGGACACGATTGACGTAAATGTGCATCCGGCTAAGGTCGAAATACGTTTTTCGGATGACAGACCGGTTTATGACTGCCTTTTCTTTGCGATAAAGTCAGCGCTTATGAATGCAGGACTTGTATATGATTTTCAGTTAAGGCAGACTCATGTTCAGACTGCGGAACCTGAGAAATACGAGCAGCCTATGCTGCCTGTACAGGAACCTGAGGCCCGCAGTAACACAGACATAACTGCAGCAGCGGCAGATGCTCCGGCTTATGCTCCTGTTCCGGCGGAGAAAACACCAGTACAGAATATTGCACTCAGTTCTGACAGAAAGGCAGCTGTGTCATATACTTCGCCCGCACCTGAAAAGGTTCCGGCAGCTGCTGCAGCGGCGGAAAAGCCTTTGCCTTCAGCTGCGGAACCTGCAGCGGGAACATCTGATTCAGTGCAGAGGAAAACGGAAAACAGGGAAGAAGTACCTTATGCAGAAGCGAATAAAGCAGCGGCGGCTCCTTCTGAAACGGTGCCTTCAGCTCCGGTTCAGAAGAAAACAGAAACGGAGACACCGGAGTCTTTGAAAGCTGAAACTGCGGAGACTGAAACTTCCGAAGCTGAACAGAATGCAGACACGCAGAGCACACATGATGATGCGGTCAGCGAAAAGTACAGCTTTATTACCGGAAGCGCACTTAAAAAGAAGATTCCTGTTCAGGAGCCGGTGAAAAAGGAACCGGAAAGGCCGCAGATAAGACTTGTCGGTGAGGTTTTCGGAGGATATATTATTGCCGAGACTGAGGGAAAGATGATAGTAATAGACAAGCACGCGGCTCATGAGAGGATTATTTTTGAACGTCTCAGAGCGGAGAACAGGGAGCCTGCAAGCCAGCTTGTGCTTGTTCCTTCCGGAGTTCTGCTTTCGCTTGACGAGGCTTCAGCACTTTATGAAAACAACGAGGTACTTGAAAACATGGGCTTCAGGCTTGATTATTCAGGAAGTCCGTTTGTTTCCGTAAAGGCTGTGCCGGTAATTCTTGCCGAGCTTAACATGGATGAAATCATTCCTGAACTTGCCGAGAACTTCAGACAGTGCAGACGCGATCCGCGTCCTGAGGCAATAGACGATATTCTTCATACCATGGCCTGCAGGGCGGCGATAAAAATGAACGATAAAAACAGCGGCGCGGAGCTGCAGCGTCTTGCCGAGGACGTGTACTTTGACGACAGGATACGTCACTGTCCTCACGGAAGACCAGTTATGTTTGTTATTTCAAAATATGATTTTGAAAAGCAGTTCCGCCGTATAGTATAAAATGCCGGAGGTTCAGATGGAGAAACCAGAGATACTTGTAATAGCAGGTCCTACTGCGTCCGGCAAAACGGCACTCGGTGTTGAGATGGCCCTGAGACTCGGCGGTGAGGTTATCTCCGCAGATTCCATGCAGATTTACAAAGGAATGGATATAGCAACTGCCAAGCCGTCGCCTGAGGAGCTTAAGGCGGTGCCTCATCATCTTATCGGATTTCTTGACAGGACGGTAAACTTTTCAGTAGCTGACTATGTTCAGCTTGCCTCTGAGGCGGCAGATGACATCATTTCCCGCGGTAAGCTGCCGATAGTGGTCGGTGGAACCGGACTCTATATTTCATCCTTTGTAAACAATGTAAAGTTTGCAGAGATAAAAAATGACGCGGCTGTCCGTGAAAGACTCAGGAGCGAGGCCGCGGAGTACGGAAACTCCGTTCTGCTTGACAGGCTCAGACAGTGCGACCCGGAAACCGCAGCAGAGCTTCACGAAAATGACCTTTCGAGAGTCATACGCGCCCTTGAGGTTTTTGAGGTTACAGGAAGAAAAATCAGTGACTTCAGAAGGGAAAGTCTCCTCGAGGAGTCGCCTTACAGCTTCAGGGCGGCTGCCATAACATATGACGACAGACAGATTCTCTATGACCGCATCAACAGGCGCGTGGACGTTATGAAGGAAAACGGTCTTGTTGACGAGGCATATGAAATATACAAGGAGAGCGGCCATGGACGTACAGCCCATCAGGCAATCGGCTGCAAGGAGCTTGCACCGTACTTTGAAAACAGGGCATCACTTGATGAATGCATAGAAAAGATAAAGCAGGAAACCCGGAGATATTCAAAAAAACAGCTCACGTGGTTCAGAAAGGAGCCTTATATTAACTGGATGACGGGCTCCGCGGACTCGGATATTAATTTTTTTATAAAAAAATGTGAAAATATTATAGCCAAATAATTTTTTTTGTGTTATAATAAATACTATGTAGGCCAAAACAAAAAACAGCATTACAAAAAACTTTATTTTTTTTGAACCGCATTTAATGCAGAAACTGCGGTTTACGGTTATTTGTTTTATTTTTTATCTGCGTAAAAAAGGAGCTTTATATGAACAAACAGTTAAATTTGCAGGATGTATTTTTAAATCAGGCAAGAAAAGAAAAGATTTCCATTACTATTTACCTCACAAACGGATTTCAGTTCAAGGGAATGGTAAAGGGATTTGACAGCTACATTGTCATTCTTGATCAGGACGGAAAGCAGAGCATGGTTTACAAGCACGCTATTTCCACAATTATGCCTTCAAGACACATTTCAATTCTTGACAATACTTCCGCTGACAAGGCTGAATAATGAATACCCGCACTGCGAAGCTTCTGCTTTTAATACTGGTTGTATTCATGACAGTTACAATTATAAATGTAATTGTTCATATTTTTAAAAACGACTATGTAACTGAGACAGCTGTTGCCGTATCGGCATCAAACTCTGTTTCGTTCAAGGGCGTTTATATTAGAGATGAGCAGACCATCGAATATGACAAGAGCGGTGTTATAAGTTACGTGGTTGATGACGGCGGAAGACTCAGTGCTGATGAGATTGCCGCATATGTATACAGTGACGAGAAGCAGATTCGTATAAACGAAAGAATAGCTGAGATAGATTCAGAAATAGCTGTTCTTAAAAAGATACAGAATCCGGGTACTCAGGAAGTAGCTCAGCCGGCATACCTTGCGGGACTTATAGAAAATGCTTACAGAAACATAATCTCAGACAAGGAATCCGGTAACCTTGAAAAGCTCAGGTCCGAAAAGGAAGAGCTTATCATCTACCTGAGCACCATGCAGTATGTAACCAAGGAAATATACAGTTTTACAGACAAGATAGCAAGTCTCGAAGCTGAGAGGCACTCACTCGAAAGTAAGCAGGTTAAGCCGATGGACGAGATAAAAGTTCCGTATTCATCGTACTTTGTAAGCTATACTGACGGATATGAGGACAAGCTCACCTTCGCAAAAGCCGACACGATAAGCGCCTCTGAGATAAGAAGCGTTTCCGACCTGAACACCGATATGGTAAAGCCGAACAGTATCGGCAAGGTTATAAACGGCTACGGCTGGAAAATTGTAGGGGTTATAGAAGACGCAAAGGGGTATTTTGAACCCGGCAATTCAATCAAGCTGTATTTTCCGTCAAGCGGCAACACTCTTGACGCGGTCATCGAAAAAGTGCGTGACGGCGACACGGAAACAGAAAAGATTATTGTTATAGACTGCGCAGACATGTCGTATGACTATGTACAGCACCGTGTTGAAACCATAGAGATTCAGGACGACGAGTACAAGGGAATACGCATTCCGCGTGAAGCTGTGTATGTTAAGGATGAGGAAAAGGAAATCATAAACGAATATACACAGATGCCTGAGACAATTACAGTTTCTGTCCGCGGCGTTTATGTCAAGCAGGGCGAAAATGTAATTTTCAAGAAAATTGACGCTGTGTTCAGCGGCGATGACTATATAGTTTCAAAAATAAGGCCTGAAAAGGAATACGTTCAGCTTTATGACGATACTATAGTATCAGGTTTATCAGTGGGGAGCATGGTTTCTGAATGAATACACAGTTTGAATTAGTTGAGGAAAACTACAAAAGGATTCTTCACAATGTAAATGAAGCAAAGGTAAAATACGGCCGTGAGAATGACCATGTGGAGATAATGGCGGTAACCAAGACGGTTGCTCCCGAAATTATCAACCATGCGGTTTCAGCATGCGGCATAAAAACACTCGGCGAGAACAGGGTTCAGGAGTATCTGTCCAAAAAGGATCAGTATCTTCCGGCATCAGTTCACTTCATCGGACAGCTTCAGACAAACAAGGTCAGGTTCATAACTGACTCGGTTGATCTGATACATTCCGTTGACAGCGTAAGGCTTGCAGCTGAGATAAACAGACAGGCAGAGCGCATCGGAAAGGTTCAGGATGTACTTGCCGAAGTAAATATAGCTGGTGAAGAGGCCAAGGGAGGCGTCAGTCCGGATGCCCTTTATGAATTTCTCTGTGAAATATCAGAAATGAAAAACATAAGGGTCATGGGACTCATGACAGTACCGCCCGCAGCTGATTCTGAAAAATTTCTGTGCAGGATGCAGGAATTATATATTGACATTTCAGAGAAAAAAACAGATAATATTAATATGAGTTTTTTGTCGATGGGAATGTCAGGCGATTATGAACTGGCTGTAAAGTACGGTTCCGGTATACTTCGTATAGGAAGTGCACTTTTCGGGGCACGTGTTTACAGATAAGCACATATTGATTATAGACCTGCTCTTTATCATTTTATCGCACATAATGATAGAAGAGACATAAGAATATTACTATTATTTTTTGTGCGAGGAAAGGAAAGTTTACTATGAAGCTTTTAGATACTCTCAGAGATTATTTTATGCCGCCGGAACAGGATGATGAATACCAGCCGGATTCTCCTAAGCAGGAAATTCAGCCTTCATACCAGGCACAGACAACTGATGTTATGGAGTCACCTGACGAAAAGAGAAACAAGGTTGTTAACATCCAGGCGACAGCTCAGCTTCAGGTTGTACTTGTAAAGCCTGAAGTATTTACTGATGCAAAGCAGATTGCTGACCATCTTATCGCAAAGAAGACAGTTGTTCTCAATCTTGAAACAGCTTCTTCAGAAAACAAGAGAAGAATCATTGACTTTCTTGTGGGTGTAGCATACGCAAACGGCGGAAGCCTTAAGCCTGTAGCTAACCTTACATATATCATTACTCCTTATAACGTTGGTTTCCAGGGTGAGGAACTTGTCGGAGAATTAGAAAACAACGGGATGATCTGATCGGAAAACACGTGATAATTTTCAAGAGGTGAATTAAATTGATTAAAGCCAGAGATATAAACAGCCAGAGATTTGAAAAGGCTGCATTCGGATACAAGCAGGAAGACGTTGACGCATTTCTTGCCGAGATAGCAGCTGACTACGCTCAGCTTGAAAAGGAAAATGAAGATATCAATGCCAAGCTTCAGGTTCTTGCTGACAGAGTAAGAGAGTACAGAAAGGACGAGGAAGCTGTAAAGGACGCTCTTCTTTTCGCTCAGAAGGAAGGACACCGCGTTGTTACTGAAGCAAGCGAAAAGGCTGAGGAGATGCTCAGAAACGCAAAGCTTGAAAGTGACAAGATGGTTAACGATGCAACTGTTGATACAAAGAAGGCTATCGATGATGTCAGGGATGAGCTCAAGAGAGAGCAGAAGAACCTTACATATCTCCAGAAGCAGGTATCAGCATTCAAGAAGAATCTTTTCGATTTATACAAGTCTCATCTTGAAATGATTTCATCACTTCCGCAGTCAGATGAGGAAGATGAATACGAAGATGCTGTTACGGAACCGGATTTTGCAGCAGAAGATGCTGCTGAAGTTCAGCCGGCAGCTCAGCCGGCAGTTCAGCCTGTACAGGAGCCTGCTGAAGAAAAGCAGGAGGAGAAGGCTGATCCTTTCAGAACACAGTCTATTCCGATTATAGGCGGAGGAGACAGCAAGTACGCAGAACTCCAGTTCGGTCAGCAGAATAACAAGTAATAATAAAGCAAAGGAAGATAGATAATAATGGCTCAGGATTATAACAATACTCTGAACTTACCAAAGACAGACTTTCCTATGAGGGGAAATCTGCCTTCAAAGGAACCTGAAACACTTGAAAAGTGGGAATCAGAAAGACTTTACTACAAGATGATTGAAAAGAACAAGGGTAAGCCGTCATATATTCTTCATGACGGTCCTCCTTATGCTAACGGTGAGATTCATCTTGGTACAGCTCTTAACAAGATTCTTAAGGACTTCATTGTTAAGTACAAGAATATGAACGGCTTCTGCGCACCATATGTTCCTGGCTGGGACACTCACGGACTTCCGATTGAGTTAAAGGCTATGAAGGAAATCGGTGTTGAAAACGGTGCTATACCTCCTGTGGAACTCAGAAAGCACTGCCGTGACTTTGCCATGACACACGTAAAGAACCAGATGAAGCAGTTCAAGCGTCTCGGTTCACTTGGTGACTACGATGATCCGTATCTCACACTGAGAAATGAATACGAAGCACGTCAGATTGAAGTTTTCGGCAAGATGGCAAAGGACGGTTATATGTACAAGGGATTAAAGCCGGTTTACTGGTGCCCTGACTGTAACACAGCTCTTGCAGAAGCAGAAATTGAGTATGCAAATGATCCGTGCCATTCAATTTACGTTAAGTTCAATGTAACAGACGACAAGGGTATCTTCACAGGAATGGGTCTTGATCTCTCAAAGGTATTCTTTGTAATCTGGACAACAACAACATGGACTATTCCTGGTAACCTTGCAGTTTGTCTCGGACCTGAGTATGACTATACACTTGTTCACGTAGGTGACGAGTACTACGTAATGGCAAATGAGCTTGTAAGCACAACAATGGAAGCTGCAGGCATTACAGAATATACAACAGAAGGCCTCTTCAGAGGTTCTGAACTTGAACATATCAGGACAAAGCACCCTCTCTATGACAGACTTTCACCTGTTATTGTCGGTGACCACGTAACTCTTGAAAGCGGTACAGGCTGCGTTCACACAGCTCCTGGCTACGGTGTGGAGGACTTTGAGGTATGCAAGAACTATGACGATATCGGTATCCTCGTATGCGTTGACGCCAAGGGTAAGCAGACAGCTGAAGCCGGCGAATTTGAAGGCATGGATACAGATACAGCCAACAAGGCTATCGCAAAGAAGCTTGAGGAAACAGGTGCTCTTCTCGCAATGCAGAAGATTGTTCACCAGTATCCTCACTGCTGGAGATGTAACAGCCCGATTATCTACCGTGCAACAGAACAGTGGTTCTGCTCAGTTAACGGATTCAGAGATGAAGCTGTAAAGGCTATCGAAAGCGTTAAGTGGATTCCTGGCTGGGGCGAGGACAGAATCAAGGGCATGGTACGTGACAGATCTGACTGGTGTATTTCACGTCAGAGAACATGGGGCGTTCCTATTCCGATTATTTACTGTAAGGACTGCGGCAAGCCGGTAGTTACAGATGAAACAATAAAGGCAATCTCTGATATGTTCAGAGCTGAAGGCGCTGACTCATGGTGGACAAAGGAAGTTTCCGAATTCATCCCTCAGACTGTAAAGTGTGAATGCGGATGCGGAGAATTCACAAAGGAATATGACATCATGGACGTATGGTTCGACAGCGGCGTTTCACATACAGCAGTTATGGAACAGCATGACGGACTTTCATGGCCTGCAGACCTTTATCTCGAAGGTGCTGACCAGTACAGAGGCTGGTTCCAGTCATCACTTCTCACATCAGTTGTATACAAGGGTTCAGCTCCTTACAAGGCAGTATGTACTCACGGCTGGGTTGTTGACGGTGAAGGCAAGACAATGCACAAATCACTGGGCAACGGTATTGCACCAAATGAAATCTATGATGTATACGGCGCTGATATTCTCAGACTCTGGGTTGCATCATCAGACTATCATTCAGATATCAGAATTTCACAGAACATCATCAAGCAGCTTTCTGAAGCATACAAGAAGATCAGAAACACTGCAAGATATATACTCGGCAACCTCGGTAACGGTTCCGGTTTTGACCCTGAAAAGGACTGCGTGGCTGATGACCAGCTCACAGAACTTGACAAGTGGGCTCTTGTACGTCTTGATGCACTTATTGACAAGGTACATGAAGGCTACAATGCATTTGATTTCCATATTGCATTCCATGCAATTCACAACTTCTGTGTAACAGATATGTCCAACTTCTATCTTGATATCATCAAGGACAGACTTTACTGTGAAAAGGAAGATTCAGTCAAGAGACGTGCAGCTCAGACTGCAATGTACAGAATCCTCAGCGCAGTTGCAAGACTTGCGGCTCCGATTATCTCATTCACAGCTGAAGAAATCTGGACATATATGCCTCATACAGCTTCTGACGACAAGGAGAGTATTTTCCTCAATCAGATGCCTGAAAAGAGCGGTTTAACTGTTGATGCTGACTTTGAGGAGAAGTGGGCACTTATCTACGACCTCCGTCAGTCAGTAAACAAGGCTCTCGAAATCAGACGTAATGAAAAGGTTGTCGGTAAGTCTCTTGAAGCAGAGATTGACCTCTACTGCGGAAATGTTTACGGAAAGGTAAGCAGTTTTGTAGATGAGCTCGCTGAAATATTTATCGTTTCAGGTGTTAAGGCGTTTGCAGAAGGCAGCGGTGAATTTGATGCAGCTACACTCGGCGCATCAGGCGCAGCTGCGGATGTTACTGTAACAGTAAAGAAGGCATCAGGCGAAAAGTGCGAAAGATGCTGGACATACTCAGAAACAGTTGGTAAGGATGCTGATCATCCTTGTCTCTGTGCACGCTGTGCATCAGTAGTAAAATAAATTTAGCAGACAGGCTTGTCGTTTTATATCTGGAGCGGCAGGCTTGTTTTTCTCGTGAAATATGCAGGTGTAAACATGATTATATGTATGCTTATAATTACAGCACTGCTTGTGGCGGCTGACCAGCTTATAAAGTCATGGGCGGTAAATGAGCTTGCAGGAGGGGTATCAAGACAGTTTATAAACATTTCAGGAAACGAGATTGTTAATCTGACATATACTGAAAACCAGGGTGCTGCCTTCAGTATAATGAGCGGAAAACAGTGGTTTACGATAGGTTTTGCATCTGTTGCTCTTGTAATTTTTGCTGTATATATTTTAAAAAATTACCGCGGTTCCAGACCGGCTATGATATTTTCCGCGATGGTAATCAGCGGCGGTATAGGCAATCTTATTGACAGGGTCCGGATCGGATATGTGGTTGACTACATTGAGGTCAGACTCTTCAGATTTGCGATATTCAATTTTGCCGATATATGTGTAACAGTAGGAATTGTTCTGCTGATGATATATGTTCTGTTTTTCTACGGCAAAATGAAAAATCAGGCAGTAACTGAACAGGCAGGTGAACAGACTGACGGACAGAGTCAGTCGGAACAGGCAGGAAGTGCTGATGTCTGATGAAATATTATCCGGAACAGTAACCGCGGAACAGGCTTCGGGGCGTATCGACAAGTGGATTTCTGAAAACTTTCAGGGATTTACACGAAGTGCGGTTCAGAAGCTTATAAACGAAGGAAATGTTACTGTAAACGGAAAACCGGTATCCAAAAACTACAGGGTATGTGCCGGAGACTGTGTGGAGGCTGCGGTTCCTGAACCGGCTGAGCTGTCCGCAGAACCGGAAAACATTCCTGTTGAGATAGTGTATGAGGATGACGACCTTCTTGTGGTAAACAAGCCGAAGGGAATGGTTGTCCATCCGGCAGCGGGAAACTACAGCGGTACACTGGTAAATGCACTTATGTATCACTGCAGGGGCAGGCTTTCGTCCATTAACGGAGTAATACGTCCCGGTATAGTTCACCGCATAGACAAGAACACGAGCGGTCTTCTGATTGTTGCAAAAAATGACTTTGCCCACAACGGACTTGCGCTCCAGATAAAGGAGCACTCGTTCACAAGGGAATACGAAGCTGTTGTTTGCGGAAGGCTTAAGGAAACTGAGGGAACGGTTGACGCTCCTATAGGAAGGCATAAAACCGACCGTAAAAAGATGTGTGTAACAGAGCTCAATTCAAAAAATGCCGTAACCCACTACAGTGTGATAGAGCAGTATGACAGATACGCACACGTAAGACTTAGGCTTGAAACAGGCAGAACACACCAGATTCGCGTTCATATGAAATATATAGGACATCCTGTATTCGGTGATGATGTTTACGGAACACCTTACAGGGGACTGGAAGGACAGTGCCTTCACGCTAAGAAAATCGGATTTGTCCATCCGGTTTCCGGTGAATATCTTGAATTTGACAGTCCGCTTCCGGAATACTTTACCGAAGTACTTGATAAGATAAAACATATTTATAATTAACGGAGGAGATATTTATGGACTCTACAATCAAAAAGCAGCTTGAGATGACAGCCGTAAATGTAAGAAAAGGCATAATCGAAGGTACATTTAATGCTAAGTCCGGCCATCCGGGCGGATCACTTTCAATAGCAGATCTTCTTACATATCTTTACAGTGTAAAGATGAATGTAAATCCGGCTGATCCTGATATGAAGGAAAGAGACAGACTCGTTCTTTCAAAGGGACACACAGCACCTGCACTTTACTCAGTTCTTGCTGAAAAAGGATTTTTCCCGAAGGAAGAACTTAAGTCATTAAGACATATCGGTGCTCTTCTTCAGGGACACCCATGTATCCACATTCCTGGCGTAGACATGAGCAGCGGTTCACTTGGCCAGGGTATTTCAGTAGCATGCGGCATGGCTCTTGCAGGCAAGACAGACAGTGCTGACTACAAGGTATACACAATCCTCGGCGACGGTGAAATAGAAGAAGGTCAGGTATGGGAAGCAGCTATGTTTGCAGCTCACTACAAGCTTGACAATCTTGTTGCAATCGTAGACAACAACGGTCTCCAGATTGACGGTAAAATCACAGAAGTATGTTCACCGGAACCGATTACAGACAAGTTTGCAGCATTCGGCTGGCACGTAATCACTATGGATGCTCATGATTTTGATTCAATCGAAAAGGCATTTGATGAAGCTGAAAAGATTTCAGGCAAGCCTGTTGCAATTATTCAGAAGAGTGTTAAGGGCAAGGGTATTTCATTTATGGAAGACAAGTGCTCATGGCACGGTACAGCACCAAACAAGGAACAGTACGATCAGGCAATGGCAGAACTCGATGCACGCCTTGAAGCGCTTAACGCATAATTAGGAGATAGGAGAGTTTATTATGGCAGATGTAATAAAGAAGGCTACACGTGAAAGCTACGGTGAAGCGTTAAAGGAACTCGCAGAAGAATGCGACAAGCTCGTTGTTCTCGACGCTGACCTTGCTGAAGCTACAAAGACAGTAATGTTCAAGAAGGCATATCCTGAAAGATTCTTTGACTGCGGTATCGCAGAAGCAAATATGATGGGCGTGGCTGCAGGTCTCGCTGCTTCAGGAAAGATTCCTTTTGCAAGCAGCTTTGCAATGTTTGCAGCAGGACGTGCTTTTGAAATAGTAAGAAACTCAATCGGATATCCGCACCTTAACGTTAAAATCGGTGCTACACACGCAGGTATCTCAGTAGGTGAAGACGGTGCTACACATCAGTGTAACGAAGATATCGCGCTTATGAGAACAATCCCTGGTATGACAATTATCAATCCTGCTGACGGCGTTGAAGCAAAAGCTGCTGTAAAGGCTGCTGCTGCTTACGAAGGTCCTGTATACCTCCGTTTCGGAAGACTTGCTACACCAATATTCAATGATGAAGCAACATACAAGTTCGAAATCGGCAAGGGCATTCAGCTTAAGGACGGTAAGGATGTAACAATCATTGCAACAGGTCTCATGGTAAATGAAGCTGCTGAAGCTGCAAAGATGCTCGAAGCAGACGGAATCAGCGCAAGAGTAATCAACATCCACACAATCAAGCCTCTTGACAGGGATATCGTATGCAAGGCTGCAAAGGAGACAGGCCTTATCATCACAGCTGAGGAACACAGCGTAATCGGCGGTCTCGGTTCAGCAGTTTCAGAAGCAGTTACAGAATGCTGCCCTGTACCTGTTGTTAAGATCGGTGTAAATGATGAATTCGGTCACAGCGGTCCTGCAGCTGACCTCCTTAAGGAATTCGGCCTCTGCAGAGAGAATATCGCTGAAAAGACAAAGGAAGCAGTTAAGAAGTTTAAGTAAGTTTTTACCTGGTTTACAGGAGGCTGCTGCCGTTTTATGAAAACGGCATCTGTTTTTTTGTTTAATGCAGAAATTTTAAAGGGATAATAATGCATATCTGACATATACTGCGTGATAATTTATCCATGTAACAACATTTTTAACGAAAACAATCAGAAAATCACTTGCAGTTTTCACAAAAATATGTTAAAATATAATGAAAGTCATTATAAATTAAAGCGTCTCCTGGGGGACGAGAAAATTTTCTAAGGGGGGAATGCATATGTCAAAAATAAGAATGGCACTGATTTTTGGCGGAGTTTCCAATGAATATGAAACCTCTCTTCTGGCAGCAGCATCCATTATCGATAATATTGACACAGAAGAATACGAAACCGTCTGCATAGGTATAACAAGAAAAGGCAGATGGCTTTACTATCCGGGGACAAGTGAGGATATCCTGAACGACACATGGAGTGAAAATCCTGACTGCACACCGGTTGTTATATCGCCTGACCCAAACCGAAAGGGTATAATAAAGATAGAGGACGGCACTGCTGCTTTCTTCCGTATAGACGTAATCTTCCCTGTACTGTACGGTAAAAACGGTGAGGACGGTACTATAGCCGGATTCCTGAGAACAACCGGTATTCCGTACGTCGGAAGTGACCTTATGGCATCAGCGGCATGTATGGACAAGACATACACCAGAATGGTTCTCGGTTACAACGGCTTTAAAACATCAAACTGGAGAATGATGTCAAGGAATGATCTTCCGAGGCTTGATGCAATGTGCCGTTCGTACTGTGAGGAGCTTCAGTTTCCTATTATCGTAAAGCCGGCAAACTTTGGTTCGTCCGAAGGCATAGGAAAGGCTGAGGACTTTGAGACACTTAAGTATGCGGTAAAGATAGCGCTTGCACAGGATGAAAAGGTAGTCGTTGAGGAATTTGTCGAAGGTGAGGAGCTGGAGGTTGCAGTTATCGGTTACGATACACTCACTGTAACAGTACCGGGTGAAGTTAAGGTAAAACGCGACTCATTTGATTTTTCTTCAATGTTCAGCAGGTGTGAAAACATAGTTCCTGCTGCTGTTCCTGAGGATGCTGCAGCAGAGCTCAGGGAAACAGCAGAGAAGGTTTACAGGCTTATGGGCTGTTCGGGCATGGCACGAATAGACTTTTACCGCAATGCAGCAGGAGAACTGATTATCAGCCAGATTAATCCTGTTCCGGAGATATCTCCTGACAGTATGTTTGTCAGACTCATGGAGCACGAGGGCTGCAGCTTCACTGAACTTATAAGCCTGCTTCTGATACAGGCAATAGACGATTATGACGGAAAGTCAGTTTGCTGATATCCGGAGGAGTAATTATGAATGATTTCAGCAGACAGGCTATGATAAGGATGAAAAGTATTCAGAACGTTGACGGTGAGGCAAATGATGTTGAACTCATCACAGCGGGAAAGTTTTCATATGAGAACGGAAAGTTCAGGATATCATATGAGGACTCCGAGGCCACAGGTTTTGAGAACTCCGTAACAGTAGTGGAGGTCGATGACCAGAAGTACGCTTCGGTAAGCCGTGTGGGAAGCGCTCCGTCATGTCTGATTCTTGAAATAAACAAAAAACATCACTGTCACTACGGTACGCCGTACGGTGATATGATGGTCGGTATTTATGCTCACTGTATAGAGAATTCACTCGGAGAAAACGGAGGACACCTCTATATGAAATATACGATTGACATAAATTCCTCTTATATTTCGGATAACGAAATCGTTATGGATATTGAATGTACAGAAAACTGATTGTGAAAAATACACAATAAACACGGATTTTCTGCCAATTGTTAATATTTTGTTCACAATTAATGTTCGAAAATATGTTACAATCTGTAATGAGTGATAGGATTCGAAAACCATTATATTAAAATTTTTATGCATATACAATAAATGCAGAAAGGAATAATGCTATGGCTAACAGATTATTTCAGGGTTTAATTCACCAGATGAACGAAACTGTAGGAGCAACAATCGGTGTTGTTGATGAGACAGCATCAATCATTGCATGCAGTGATTTTACCAAGATCGGCACTACAAATGAATTTGTGTCACTTGATCTCAACGGTTCATCAGATATATTTATCCGTGACGGCTTCACATACAAGCCTTTCGGTTCAAACATCAAGCCGGACTATGCTGTATTTGTGGAAGGCACTGACGACACAGCTGCCAAGTATGCAAGCATTCTTGCCATTACACTCACAAATATCAAGCAGTACTATGATGAAAAGTATGACAGAAACAACTTCATCAAGAACGTAGTTCTTGACAACGTTCTTCCTGGAGATATCGTTATCAAGGCAAGAGAGCTCCACTTCAACGCTGAAGTAAGCAGAGTTGTTCTTCTTATCAGAATCGTTTCTGCAAATGATATCTCAGCTTATGACGTAATCCAGAACCTCTTCCCTGACAAGAGCAAGGACTTCGTTTTCAATATCACTGAAACAGATATCGTTCTTGTTAAGGAAATCAAGAATTCAGTTGATTCCAAGGATCTTGAAAAGCTTGCACGTTCAATTGCTGATACACTCAGCGGTGAATTCTATACAAGAGTAAATGTCGGTATCGGTAATCCGGTTGTCGGCGTAAAGGAACTCGCACGTTCATTCAAGGAAGCTCAGACAGCTCTTGAAGTAGGTAAGGTATTTGACACAGACAAGGTAATCGTAAGCTACGACAACCTCGGTATCGCAAGACTTGTATATCACCTTCCTACAACACTCTGTGAAACATTCCTTCACGAAGTATTCAAGAGAGGAAGTATTGAGTCTCTCGACCACGAAACACTCTTTACTATTCAGAGATTCTTTGAAAACAACCTTAACGTATCAGAGACATCAAGAAAGCTCTTCGTACACAGAAACACACTTGTGTACAGACTTGAAAAAATCAAGAAGCTTACAGGACTTGACCTCAGGGAATTTGACCACGCTATTATTTTCAAGATTGCACTTATGGTTAAGAAGTATCTTTCAGCAAATCCTGTTAAGTTCTAAAATTAATCAGAGGCGGTGTATCACTTGGTAGAACTCAAAAATGTATGTGTCGCATACAATAAAGGCCATAACGTTATCAACGGCATTGATATTCATATTGATGACGGTGACTTTACTTTTATAGTTGGTGCGTCAGGTGCAGGAAAAAGTACTCTTATCAAACTTCTTCTCAAGGAAGTTGATGCATGTGACGGAACCGTTATGGTAAATGGGTATAATCTGAGAACTCTTAAGAAAAACAGAGTTCCGAAATTCAGAAGAACTATCGGCGTTGTATTCCAGGATTTCAGACTTATTCCGTCAATGACCGTATATGAGAATATAGCCTTCGTTCTTCGTGTTATAAATGCGCCAAGATCATATATCAAAAAGAGAGTATCCTATGTTATTGGTCTTGTCGGACTTCAGAACAAGATGAAGTCATATCCTAACGAGCTTTCGGGCGGTGAGCAGCAGCGTGTTGCACTTGCAAGAGCTCTTGTAAACGACCCGAAGCTTCTGATTGCTGACGAGCCTACAGGAAACGTCGATCCTGAACTTTCACAGGAAATTGTCGGACTTCTCAAGGCAATAAATCAGTGCGGAACCACAGTTGTAATGGTTACTCACGAACATGAACTCGTCAAGCATTTCGGCGGCCGTCTTATAAATATCAATCAGGGTACTGTTATTTACGATGATGTTATTGACGGAGAGGCAGAGTCATTAAATGACGAATCAATTTAAGGAGTGATTATCCATAGGCAGTTTACTGTATCTTATAGGCCAGGGCTTTAAAAACATCTGGCATAACAGGGTAATGGGGGTTGCTACATTCTGTGTTCTTATGGTTTCACTGCTTCTTGTAGGTATTTCCTCACTGTTCGTAATGAACGTCGAAATACTTCTCGGCTCAATCGAGAACAAGAACGAACTGGTACTTTTCCTTAAGGACGGTGTAACTGAGGAAAAGGTTCCTGAAGCACAGAAGATTATAAGCGATATTCCTAATATAGTTTATGTTAAGTTCTATCCTAAGGAGCAGGCTCTCGAAAACTACATCTCACAGATGAAGGAGTACGAAGAGGTGTTTGAATCCCTTAAGGATGACAATCCGCTTCCGGATGCGTTTAACATAAAGATTGAGGATACATCAAAGATTATAGAGACAGTTAATAAGCTCAGTGCTCTTGATTTTACTGAAAAGGTCAAGGCACCTACTGAGTTTGCACAGATTCTTACAAGACTCAGAAAGGTTGTGTTTATTATATCTCTTGCTCTTCTTACAGCACTTGTCATAGTTTCACTTATTATGATTTCAAACTCAACAAGAGCCAGTGTTTACGCACGAAGAAGAGAAATCAACATTATGAAGTACGTTGGTGCAACCAACTCCTTCATACGTATGCCGTTCTTCTTTGAAGGACTTTTCACAGGATTTGTTTCAGGTATCGGTGCTTATGTGGTAACATACTACGGTTACACGGCACTTATGGATATCATCACAAACAACATCTCATTCTGGGAAGTAATCGGCGTATCCGAACCTCTTCCGTTCAGCAGCATTCAGTACATTATGCTTGCAGTTTACCTCTGCATAGGTGCTGTAATCGGCGCACTCGGAAGTGTAATCAGTACAACGAAGCATTTACAGGTATAATATTTATTTCATGCCAGCAGTTATCTGCTGGCATGATTTTTAAGGTATGAGTAATATGGAAAATACATCAGAAAGCAACACCAGAAGAAATTCGTTTATTACATTTATATGCACGGCGATAATAGCCTCATCACTGACCTATGCCGGGGTGAGGTCATACTATTTTAAAAGCTTTAAGGAGTTCAGGCTTCTTGCGGAGGCAGAGGAGATTGTGGACAAACACTTTTACTACAGTGTTGAAGACAGGGACAAGCTCACTGATTCTGCAGTAGGCGGATATATAGGGGCTCTGGATGACAGATATTCAAGATATCAGAGCGTGAAGGAAACGGTGGAGAGAAACGATACCCATGCAGGTCTGAAGGTGGGAATAGGAATCACGGTCATGCCTCTTGAGGACGGATTCATTAAGATTGTTGAGGTGTCAGCAAATTCTCCTTCAGAAAAAGCGGGCATCAAAGCCGGTGACATTATCCTGAAGATTGACGGAAATGACGTTAAGGAAACCGGATATAACGAGTCAGTTGACTATATCAGAAACGGTGAGGAGAACTCTGTCGTGAAAATCACTGTAAAGCGTGACGGAGAGATAAAGGATATTGATGTAAAACGTGAAAAGATAGAAGTGATTACTGCCTCCGGAGAAATGACAGAGCCGGATATCGGATATATAGCCATCAGCCAGTTCAATGACAAAACACCGGAGCAGCTCAGGAAAACATATGAAGAGCTTGCTGCATCAGGTGCAAAGGGCATAGTTTTTGACCTGAGAAACAACGGAGGCGGACTTGTAACCTCCGTTCAGGGATGCCTTGATCCGCTGCTTCCTGAGGGCGATATTGCCGTTGCGGTGTACAGGGACGGAAAGGAAGAGGTAATAGTTACCTCTGATTCTGAATCCTCTGATATCCCGGCGGTGGTGCTTATAAACGGAAAGTCGGCAAGCGGTGCAGAGCTTTTTGCAGCTTCAATGAGAGATTTCAGAAGCTGTGAGCTTATAGGTGAGACGTCCTTCGGCAAGGGCATTATGCAGGATACATTCAGTCTCAGTAACGGAAGCACGGTTGTGCTGACAGTTGCAGAGTACAGAACAACACGTTCGGAGTGCTATCACGGCAAGGGAATTGTACCTGACTATGAGGTTGCCGATGATGATGCAGAGCGTGATCTTCAGTATGAAAAGGCTGTTGAGGTTCTGAAAAAGAAATTCAATTAAAACCGCTATGTATTGACATTGACGGCTTGTTGTAATATAATATAATAGTGTATTATGTCATGCTGAGAACTGTTTCCGGCAGGGCATAGACCCGTAAAAAGGGTGTAAACAAAACCAGTTGTGAGCGAACGTCATTTTGCAGCGGCGCTCACTGCAATATATTTTGAGGAGTGTGCAGTTATGGCAGAAAAGAAGCAGATGTCCCGTGAAGGTTATGAAAAACTTGAACAGGAATTAAATCACCTTATTACTGTAAGAAGAGCGGAAGTTGCTCAGAAACTTAAAGAAGCAAGATCATTCGGTGACTTGTCAGAAAACGCAGAATACGATGAAGCAAAGAACGAACAGGGTATTCTTGAAGCTACAATCGCTGAGATGCAGATTACTCTTGAAAATGCTGAAATCGTTGAAGATGACAGCATTTCAACAGATCAGGTTGGTGTTGGTTCAACTATCGAAATCAAGCGTTCTGACAGAGATAAAATAGAAAAATTCAAGATTGTAGGTACATCAGAAGCAAATCCTGCTGACGGCAAGATTTCAGATGATTCACCAATCGGCAAGGCTGCTCTCAAGAAGAAAGTCGGAGATGTATTTACAGTAGAAGCACCTGCAGGCGAACTTAAGTTCGAGATTATCTCTATTTCAAAGTAAGAAAGGCAAGGTTTGTTCAATGAGCGAAAATCAGACAAACGAACAGGTTCAGGAAGAAGTAAAGGAACAGGACATTAATATATTAAAGAAGGACAGACTCGATAAGCTTGCCGCACTTCGTGAGGGTGGTTTCGATCCTTATCAGATTACAAAGTTCGATGTAACAGGCAAGGCTGCTGCACTCAAGGCTGAGTATGAGGCTAAGGAAGCAGAGCTTAAGGCTGCTGCAGGCGACGACGAAGAGAAGTTCAACGCTTCACTCGAGGCTCTCCACGAAAACAGGGTACGCATCGCGGGCAGAATCATGAGCTGGCGTGATATGGGTAAGGCTAACTTCATCGATCTCCGTGATGATACAGACCGAATTCAGGTATATATCCGTTCAAATGATATCGGTGCAGATGAGTTTAAGGAATTCAAGAAGAAGTGGGATATCGGTGATATCGCAGGTATCGAAGGCTTTGTTTTCAGAACACGCAAGGGCGAAATCTCAGTTCATGCAACAAGCGTTCAGCTCCTTTCAAAGTCACTCTTGCCACTTCCTGAAAAGTGGCACGGACTCAAGGATCAGGATACAAGATACCGTCAGAGATACGTTGACCTTATCTGCAATCCTGAAGTTAAGGATACATTCGTAAAGAGAAGCCTTATTCTCCGTGAAATCAGACAGTACCTTGACAACCTCGGTTATCTTGAAGTTGATACACCTGTACTTCACACACTTGAAATCGGTGCAGCTGCAAGACCGTTTGTTACACATCACAACGCACTTGACCTTGATATGTATCTCCGTATCGAAACTGAGCTCTACCTCAAGAGACTTATCGTAGGCGGATTCAATAAAGTATATGAAGTAGGCCGTATTTTCAGAAACGAAGGTATGGACACTTCACACAACCCTGAATTCACATCAATCGAGATGTATCAGGCATTTACAGACTATATCGGCATGATGGACCTTATCGAGGACCTTTACAAGACCCTTACCAGAAAAATCTGCGGTAAGGATGTTATTACATACCAGGGCGTTGAAATCAACATGTGTGCTCCTTGGGAGAGACTCACAATGATTGAGGCTGTAAAGAAGTATGCAGGCGTTGACTACAACGAATGGGCTACAGATGAAGATGCAAGAGCATGTGCAAAGAGCAAGGGCGTTGAGGTTGAAGAAGGCGCGAAGGCAACAAAGGGACACGTTCTTATTGCATTTTTTGAAGAATTTGTTGAAGACAGGCTCATTCAGCCGACAATCATCTACGATTATCCGGTTGAAAACTCACCTCTCGCAAAGAGAAAGCCTTCAGATCCTGCATTTACCGAGAGATTTGAATACTTCATCTATGCAAGAGAAATGGGTAACGCGTTCTCAGAACTCAACGATCCTATCGACCAGAAGGAACGTTTCGTAAAGCAGGTTGAAGCTAAGCGCGCACAGGGTGCAAACGCAGAAGTTGACGAAGACTTCGTAACAGCTCTCGAATATGGTATGCCTCCTACAGGCGGCCTCGGCTTCGGTCTCGACCGTCTCGTAATGCTCCTCACAGACAGCGCTTCAATCAGAGACGTACTTCTCTTCCCTACAATGAAGCCGATTGACTGATTAGTAAGTAAATACGTAATTTTTATACAGAACCTTTGAAGAGTTTTCAGGGGTTCTGTTTTTTTAAGAAAAAATCTATGTAATGCGTCAGATTTTTATACGGATGCTGATGAATGTGTAAATAATAAATTTATTATAGTGAATGCAGAATTAATTTCTGCGTTCACTATAAAACACATTAAACCGCAGGTCATATTATTGTATTGTAGTGAACGTAAAAATCATTTTTGCGTTCACTATATTTATTTTTCACAAAATAACCATTGTTATAATGAAAGAATTATGTTATAATTAAACTTAGTGTGGAAAACGGATGAACTGAACAGTTTTCAGTTCAGAAATGCAAAAGATAAAAGGAGAAGAAACGTGAGCGAAAAATCAGCAGAGACAAAGGAAAAAAGCATCATTGAAACTATCCGTGAGGTGAATGCGAAGGAACGTCGTGAGCGTATGCTCAGGGAGTCTGAAAACGTAAAAAGAAAGGCCGCAGAGAAAGAGAAGGCTGACGAAGAGTACGGAAGACAGCTTCAGCGTGAAAAGATAGAGCTCATGAAGATGAAGCAGGGCGTTACAGCTGAGACGGAAGCCGTTGCTGCGGAGGCAGTCGAATATACCTTCGGACAGAAAGTCGGAGCATTTTTCTACTGCAACAAGGGTATCATAATCCTTGCTGTGTTCTTCATATTTCTTGCAGTATTTCTCGGCTACGATATGATTACGAAGCCAAGACCTGACTTTACAGCGATGATTCTTGTAAATGACCCGGCGCTCGAGGCGTGTGCGGAACGAATAGAAGAGATTTCCGAAGAGTATATAGATGACTACAACGGAAACAAAAAGCTGCTTTCATCATTTTACTATATGCCGCTCTACAAGGATGCGGACCCTTATACACTCCAGGCAAGCTCAACAAAGCTGTTTGCGCTTATGCAGGACGGAGACACCATCATGGTAATTGCAAACGATGAATCAGAAGAATATCTCCTGCCTGACAAGACGCTTGTTAATCTTGAGGAGCTTTATCCTGACAACGAGCATGTGAAGGGTCACGGATTTTATCTTTCCGGCACATCATTTGCCGAGCAGACAGGATACGAGGGTGAGATTCCTGAAGACGTATATATCGGTCTCAGAAAGGTTCAGACAGGTGCAAGATACAGGGATAAGATGCAGGAGAACTACGAACATGCGAAGGAACTGCTTGATAACTTCATTGAGCGTTTCTCATAAACATATGAATCATGAAAGGATATACTATAGTCTATGAGTAAATTATGTCAGCACTGCGGTGCAGAAATGGATGATGAAGCTCTCGAGTGTCCGGAATGCCTTGAAAAAATACCCGGAGCCGATGCCATCAGAAGAAGAAGAGAAGAGGAAAAGAAGGCAAAGAAGCAGAAAGTAATCAGGACAGTGTCGGCTGCAGTTCTTGCTGTGGCATTTATAACGGGACTGACGATACTTGTTACGGTTATTGCCGGAAAAAAAACGGACAGCTATACGAAGCCGATTGACACGTATATCAAAGGCTGCGTAAAAAATGAATACCAGGATTATATTTCTGCATTTCCTGACTATTATCAGATGATGCTCAGTCAGCAGTTTGCGTATATAGTCATCGGTGACATGACAGACGATCCTGACAAAATCTATACAGCGGATCTTCTCTATCACGACCAGTACTACCGTGAGCTGGCACAGAAGTTCGGAAGCAACTTTGAGATAACCTACAAGGTTCACAAGGAGGACAGGATTTCACCTGAAAAGCTTGAACAGTATCAGGGCGAGTACCAGTCGTACAACCCTGAAGCTCTTGCGGATATCGTGTTTGAGGATGGTTATGAGCTGGCATTAACCTTTACAGTAAAAGGTAATCTTGGCTCAAACAATGTAACGATGGAGAATTTTCAGATCATAAAGATAAACGGCAGATGGTGTATTATGAGCTATGTTGACTTCTTCTATGAAAAGGAAAAAACCAATCTTGAGAACATGAGATAAAAGTCATTAAAAACAAAAGGCACATCCGGTCATGCTAACCGGATGTGCCTTTTTGCATCAGTTTAAGTTATTCGGTTTCAAGTCTTACGACATTGTCAAACAGAGCATAGAACTTCGGCGGAATTATCTTGTTTATATGGCATTTGCCGAAGAACCACTTGCTGTATATGCAGTCAGAAAGAATCTGTTCAAAAAACGCGTCTGTTTCAAGATGGTGGTACATATCGAGGTCAAGACATTTTTTCAGCGACTGCGGAGGTTCGTGTGTTATTATATAGTCCACTATGCCGTCATGCGCAGTGAGATTTTTAACACCTTCCTCTATATCCTCCCTGGTCGGCTGCTCCTGTTCATACCATGACTGAGTTTCACGTCTGATATCAATATCCTGACTGTGGCCGCCGCCGAAAGTGAAAAACTTTTTGTTTTCGATAGTATAAACCTGACCGCGCTTGAGCTGAACAAGGTTACCTGAGATAGCCCTTGCGGTTCCGCCGTTCCAGCTGACATCAGGGTACTGTTCAAGAAGGTCGAAGTTTTCATGACATCCGTCAATAAAAGCGACGGTGTACTTAAGTTCGCCAATCTTCTTAAGGATGTTGTTTTCCGCGCGGCTTCCGTCCCATATGAAACCGAAGTCACCGCAGACTATAAGTGTATCGCCTTTTTTGATTTTCCGCGTTATCGAATCCTTGAAGCGTGAAAAATCGCCATGGGTATCACCTGTAATATATATCATTTTATCACCTTTTGCATTTGATTTCAGTAAATGAGTCCCAGGCAGGTTTTTACTGAAATAAAATTAATTAATACCGCCCTGCACACTGAAACATCAGTTCAGAAATGAAGGCGCGCATATAGTCAAAAATAAGTCTGTATTACTATTTTATCATAAAAATAATCTGACGTAAATAATTAATTGAATTTTTGTGAAAAATTTTATGAAAAAACTCTTTTAATGCGGTTTAAAATTTGCTATAATATATAGTGAACGTAAATTTTTAACCTGACGAGGAGACACAGAATGAAAAAAATAATCAGTATATTCACGGTATTGATAGTTCTTCTGAATTTCTCAGTGCTTACTGCTGCAAAGCCGGTGCAGGCCCTTTCTTTCAGGCCGACATTCCAGCTTAAGAGTGATGCTGCAATACTGTATCACATGGATACACAGACAGTTGTATTTGAGAAAAATGCGGACAAACAGTGCAGCCCGGCTCAGACAGTCCAGGTCATGACTGCAGCACTGGCAATTGAAAAGGCTTCATCAATGCAGGCCTCAATCGAGATACCGGTAAATGTTTATAATGAATTTGAAAAATACAGAGCCAAGTACCCTCCTGAATCCTTCCCTTACAATGAAGTTACTTCATCATATCTTGAGGAAGGCGAGCAGCTCAAGGTGGAAAACCTCATAAGTGCCATGCTTCTCGAATCGTCATGTGAAGCAGCATATGCACTTGCGTACGTAATAGGTCAGGGAAGTGTTCAGAACTTTGTCAATATGATGAACGAAAAGGCAGCTGAACTTGGTGCCACAAGCACACACTTCACAAATCCTCACGGACTTTACGACGAAGGCCAGTATACTACAGCAAGAGATATGCTGAAGATAACCGAGTATGCGCTCAGCCTGCCGGGATTTACCGAGCTTGCGGCTGCGGAATCAGTTCAGACAGGTCCGACAAATATACGCGCAGAGGGTATTAAGTTTGAAAACGTAAACCTGATGATGAACCAGGGAAGCGAATACTACTACAAGGGCACAAAGGGCATCAAGACAGGTAACTCAAATCAGTCAGGCAGATGTCTTGTAACGAGAGCTTCAAGAGACGGACAGAACTACGTTGCAGTACTTTTCAACGCACCGTTCCTTCAGGACGAATATGAAGATGATATTTATACTCATCTTCAGGATGCAAAGCAGCTTTTTGAATGGGCATTTACAAATCTTGAACACAAGGTGGTTCTTGAGGAAACCCAGGAAATCGGTTCACCTAAGATTAACTTTGCAAAGGGCAAGGACTACATTAATCTCAAGCCTGCGCATGATATAAAATGCATGTGGCTTTCAACTGTTGACACATCCAACATCATCACCGAAATAGACTATGTATATGACGTGGTAAATGCTCCTGTAAAAGCAGGTGAGAAGCTCGGTACGCTTAAGCTCAGATACCTCGACAACGAAATAGCTACAGTTGACCTTGTAGCGTACAGTGACGCGGAGTTTTCATACTCAAAGTATATGGCAGAGGTGTTCAGAACATACCTGTCATCATCAGCGTTTAAAACAGCACTTCGTATTGCCACAGGACTTTCATTCCTCTATCTCCTGTTAGTATTTTATATCCTCAATCTTCGTGCAAAGAAGAGAAGAGAGAGCAGAATAGCAAGTCAGAACAGAACAGAAAGATAAACAGAAACGCTCAGCGGTTATCCGCTGAGCGTTTTTTGCATTTGGTATATAAAATTACAAAAACATCTTGACTATTTTATATAAATAAGATATAATAATACTGTTGTCTTACCTTACAGGGTATGACTGCTCGTCAGGAAGCTTACCTGTTTTCCATTTAGCATTTTTATTTTTACGGGTAGCAAATCCGCCGACGGGTAAATCGCAGAGCTCCTCAATACCTGGGTCGAGCTCGCAGAGTTCTCCGATACTGATTATAACTGCATCGGTGTCTTTGTGTTCTGAATTACAAAGGAACTGCCAGTTGTTATCATCAAAGTGATGCGTAACAAAGGTTATCGGTTTATTGTCCTCAAGAACATGACAGCATGTAAAACAAAGCATGCCAGGTCTTTCTGAGAAAGGGAAATATGCCATTGTGTACCTCCGGAGTAAATGAATTATAACATACTGCTGCATAGCTGCAGTGAGGGCTGAAAAGCCGTTTACTTATTATTATACTATAAAACAGTGATGTTATCAATAATATTTTACAGTAAACCCAGGGTATTTTGGTTATTATTCCGTAAAATAAATTTTAACCGTTTTGTAAGTTTTGTAGTTTTTCAGATGATATCATGTACAGAGTTCACTAAGAAGTTCAGTATTCATTGTGCAGAATGTTCAATAATGATAACAATTCGGTACTATACATTGACTTTTAACGTCATCTGAAGTATATTATTATTAAAGACAGACGTTAGAAAGTTAACGGAGTTTTTAAAATGGTTTCAATCAAGGATATAGCCCGAAAGTGCGGCGTGTCTACGGCAACTGTCAGCAAGGCACTTAATGACTGCAGCGATATAAGCGCAGTTACAAAAAAGAAAGTCAGGGCAGTGGCGGATGAACTCGGATACTTTCCGAACTCAAGTGCCAAGGCACTTAAGACAAGCAGGACAAACACTATAGGCATTATCTACAGCAACAGACTCGGAAACGGTCTTAAGCATCCATACTTCTCATCTGTAATAGAAAGCTTCAGGGCTGAAGCTGAGAAGAACGGATACGACATTATATTCATTGGTGCATCTCAGCCGGGAATGAGAAACTTTACGGTTTATGAACACTGCAGACACAGAAACGTTGACGGAGTGCTGATAGCCTGTACTGATTTTTATGACCGGGAGATAAATACAGTCCTCAGAAGTGAACTGCCGTCGGTGGCCATTGACTTCTTCTCAAAACGTGATTATTCAGTGTGTTCTGACAACCGTCAGGGTATGAGAGATATAATCGAATATGTTTACGAGATGGGTCACAGGAAGATAGGTTATATATACGGTGATACATCACTGATAACCACTGTTCGTCTGGACACCTTCAGGGAAACAATGAAGCAGCTTGGCATACCGGTTGTGTTTGACTATGTCAGACAGGGAAGGTACAGCGATCCTGATGTATCGGAAAAAATAGTTTCCGAAATGCTCAGCCTCTATGATTCGCCGACATGCATAATAATGCCGGATGATGTATCAGCCTACGGCGGCTTAAGAGCTGCGGAAAAGGCCGGTAAGAAAGTTCCGGAGGATATATCATTTGTCGGTTATGACGGAACGATGATAGGACAGATAACTTCACCTAAGCTTACTACTGTTCTGCAGGATACGGACGAAATCGGAAGACGATCGGCTGAACTTCTGCTGAGTATAATCAGAGGTGAGGAAATAACCGAGCACAGGAAACATGCACAGGTTGAAACAAAACTGATCAAGGGTCAAACAGTCGAAAGACTGACCAAATAAATCATACGCCTATTATATTTAATCAATAAATATAATACAATCATTAAGGAGGAAAATTTAGAAATGAAGAATTTTAAGAAGACATTAGCATTACTTGCAGCTCTTGCTCTCTCAGCAACAGCTCTCTACGGATGCGGCGAAACAAAGGAAACATCAAAGTCAGACGCTGGCAACAGCACAGCTGCTAACGATTCTAAGACAGAAGAATCAAAGGCTGAAGGCGGCGAAACAGGCAACACAGAAGCTGAAGAAGACGGCCAGCTCACAATTCTCTGCTGGAACGCTAACGACAGCCAGCCAATGGTAGATCTTTTCTGCGAAAAGACAAACACAGATCCTTCAAAGATCAACATCAAGAACTTCGACGTACAGGGCGGTCAGGCTGCTGAACAGTACATCCAGTACCTTTCAAACGCTGACAACGACGCTGACATCATGTTCCTCGAAGCTGACTGGTGTCTCACATTCATCAACAACGATGACTACACACTCCCACTCTCAGCTATCGGTTACAACGATTCAGACTTCAACGATATCTACGGCTACGTTGTAGAAACAGGTAAGTCAACAACTTCAGGCGATCTCAAGGGTATTTCATGGCAGGCAGCTGCTGGCGGATACTGCTACAGAGAAGACCTCGCTGAACAGTACCTCAGCGTTAAGACACCTGATGAAATGCAGGCTAAGGTTAAGGACTGGGATACATTCATGGCTACAGCTAAGGAACTCAAGGATGCTAACGGTCCTGCAATTGCTGCTACACTCGGTGGTGTATGGCAGGTTTACTCAGGTTCAAGAGATTCATCATGGCTCGACGCTGACAACAAGCTCAAGGTTGATGACTACTGCACAAAGTACACACAGTTCGCTGCTGATCTCTGGAACAACGGTTATGTAACAAAGGTTTCACAGTGGTCAGACGAATGGAAGCCACTCGGTCAGTCAGATGACGTTCTTGGTTTCTTCGTATCAACATGGGGCTTCGGTGACACAATCCTCGAAGGCGCTGCTGGCGGTCCGGAAGGTTCTACATTCGGTAAGTGGAAGTGCGTAGTTGGTCCTTCAGAATTCTACTGGGGCGGTACATGGCTTGCTCCTGCAGCAAGAATCAACAACAAGGATCTTGCTAAGAAGTTCATCGACTTCTTCACAATCAACGAAGAAGGCGCTCAGGCTTACGCTGAAAAGCAGGGCGAATACATGTCAAACAAGAAGGTTATGGAAGCTATCATCTCTAAGGGTGAATACGCAGGTGCTCCTGTTCTCGGCGGCCAGAACCAGTTTGAAGTACTCAACAAGGTTGCTGACGGTATCGACATGAAGGGCAAAATCACTCCATACGATGCTATCATCAAGACAGCTTTCTCATCAGCTGTTCAGTCATACTGTGACGGTACATACGCTTCAGTTGACGAAGCTATGACAGCTTTCAAGGGTGACGTTGCTTCTACAGTAGTTGACGGCATCAACTGGGAAGAATAATTTAACTTAAAAATTATTAACCATTTTAACCAGCCACACATCCTGCGGGGACTCTGTCCCTGCGGGTGTGTGTGTTGTGTTAATTATATGATTTCTTAAATTAAAGAAAATTATTTATCCTGGGAGGGCTTTTTGAGAATGAAATCAAGTGCACAAAACAGAATCCGCTCAATTAGCTATGCTAAGTACGGATATTACTTTATTCTGCCATTTTTTATAATTTATTTTATTTTTCAGTTAGTACCGCTCCTTAATACATTCAGACTTTCAGTATTCGGTAATGGTAATAATGGTGACGCTTTTGTTGGCCTGGATAACTTCAAGACACTTCTCTTCGGAGGTTCTTCACTGCCATTAAAGCAGCAGCATGCTAACCTTTTCAGAGTATTCGGAAACACACTTATTTTATGGTTCGGTAACTTTATTCCACAGTTAGCTTTATCTTTACTCTTAGCGGTTTGGTTCACAGACATCAATCTTAAGATCAAGGGAAAGACTTTCTTCAAGATTGTAATGTACTTACCAAATATTGTAACAGCTGCTTCAGTAGCTGCGTTATTTTTGATGTTATTCTCAAATACAGAGTACGGTCCTATAAACAGCTGGCTTATGGATAAATTTGATCTTGCTAACCCGATTGACTTCATCAAGGGCAAGTGGCAGTCAAGAGCTGTTATCATGTTTGCTCAGACATGGATGTGGTTCGGTAACACAATGATTATGCTCATGGCAGCTATTATGGGTATCAGCCCTTCACTTTTTGAAGCTGCTGATATAGACGGCGCAAACAGCAGACAGGTATTCACAAAGATTACTCTTCCGCTTCTTCGTCCGATGGTTATCTACACAATGATCACTTCTATGATCGGTGGTCTCCAGATGTGGGATTTACCATACCTCTACACAAAGGGAACAGACTTCAACAAGTCTACAGAAACTATCGCTGTTTATATTTATAACCACTTCCATATTATACCTCATAACTATGGATTCTCTGCTGCAGCTTCAGTATTACTTTTCTGCATTACTTCTATCCTTGGCTCATTCTGCTTTGCTATGAACGCTGATCCGGAAGCAAAGAAGAAGAAGCAGCTCATCAAGGAAGCCAAGAGACAGGCTAAGCTTCAGGACAAATCAGCATTCGGAGGATTTTGATTATGAATATTAACAAAGACAGCTATGCAGCAAGAACCATGGCAAAATCCATCGGAGTAATGGTAGTTCTCGTTATTCTTACAATTATCTGTATCCTTCCTATCTGGATACTTTTTGTAAATGCTACACGTGAGTCACAGATTATCACTAACGAAGGACTCACACTTGTTCCTGGCGGATATTTTATCAAGAATATTAAAGAAACAATTCATCTTAACGAAATCGGTAAAATTTCATACAGTGCATGGATTGGTTACAAGAACTCATTCATCATCACTATATGTGCAACAGTTCTTACTGTTTTCTTCTCATCACTTACTGCTTACGGTCTTGTAATCTACGACTTCAGACTTTCTGGTCCTGCTTACACATTTATCCTCGCAGTAATGATGGTACCGGTACAGGTTACATCAGTTGGTTTCGTACAGTTCATGGCAGAAATCAAGTTTACTGATACATACTGGCCGCTTATTCTTCCTGCAATTGCAGCTCCTGCAGTTGTATTCTATATGAGACAGTACATGAAATCAGCATTCCCTGCTGATATCGTTGAAGCTGCCCGTATCGATGGTTCAGGAGAGTTAAGTACATTTATTACTATTTCTCTTCCACTTATGAAGCCGGCTATCGGTGTTCAGGCTATTTTCGCTTTCATCGCTAACTGGAACAACTTCTATACACCATCTATGATTCTCATTTCAAGAGAATTCAAGAAGTATACAATGCCTATGATGGTTCAGTCAATCCTTTCAAACGATAAGCTTGCTGACCTCGGTGTTAGATATACATCAATCGTTCTTTCAATTCTTCCAATCATCATCATCTACTGCTTACTCTCACGTTTAATCGTTGACGGTGTTGCAGAAGGCGGCGTTAAGGAATAATTTACGAACATATAATTAAAAAGGCTGTCGGGTTTCCCGGCAGCTTTTTTATGTTAACGGAAATCTAAGCGAAAAACAGCTCAAAATGATAATTCATAAATCTATAGTATATTTGAATGAGAAAGTATCAGGGGTTTGTTTGTAAAAAATATATTTTTATATTCAATTTCCGGAGTAGTATTTGTTAATGATTTTAGCTGTGTAAAGTTTAAAAAAAAGTATTTGTGAAATACTTATAAAAAACAATGCAGAAAAAGCATTTTTTATAAAAAGAGTTGCAATTATTGCGAAATTGATTTATAATAGATATAGTTTAGTTTAGTTTTTGATTCACTACGGGAGGTATTTAAATGCCGATAACTTTAATTCGCAATACTAAAGACAATGCAATGCACGGCTCAGACAACGACAGATATACCGGATGCCGCATGAAGATGCAGGGCGGTTCATGGTATACAAGAGAAGGTGAACTTAAAGATATCACTGATCTCACATGTGATCGATGCAAGGAAGTTTTTGCTACAAAGATGATTCGTGAAAGTAACAAGGAAGAACTTCGAATTGCAAAAGAAGAAAAGAAGCGCTTTATGCGTGAAAAGAAGCTTGGTAAAGTAAGAGAAGCTACTTATGAAGAGTATATGATGAACAGAGAGGCAGAGGCTTCTGCAAGAAGAGACAGCCGCGACGATGCTGCCGTATCTGAATCATTACAGATGCTCAGGGATGCAATTCCGGCTGAACAGGTTCCACAGGCACAGCCAGCAGGTTCAGTTCAGTTCCAGTCACCGTTTAATCCATACCAGCAGCCTTCAGTGAGCGCACCGCAGGCACAGTTCAATCCATATCAGCAGCCTGCAGTAAGTGCACCTCAGGCACAGTTCAACCCATATCAGCAGCCGGCAGTAACTGCACCACAGGCACCGTTTAATCCATATCAGCAGTCTGTAGTAAGTGCACCGCAGGCTCCGTTTGATCCGTATGCTATGGCTCAGCAGCCTGAAATTTTTAATCCGTTCGGCGGACAGGCAGCTCAGTCTGTACAGAGCACTGCAGCTCCGTCAGGAAGCAGCCTTCAGCTTGAAAACATTCAGCCTCCTGTACAGGAATCAGCTCCGGTTGATGATGGTCCTGTTCCTTCATTCCAGGAGTATACAGGTGCTGCTTCAATCAGCACACCTGCAGAGAGTTCACCTGCTGCACCGGTTGCATCAGATGATGACTTCCTCTCACAGTTTATGGTTAAACCAGCTGCACCAGCACCTGAACCGGTATCAGCACCGGCTTCTTCAGTAACAGCTGACAGCATTGTAAACGCAACTGATGATATTCTTTCACAGTTTAATATTGGTTCAAAACTTGCAGAATCAGCACCTGCAGCTCCTTCACCGGCACCTGCAGCAAGAGCTGATGCGTCATCATTCTTCTCAGACAGCATTCCTGTTGTCGGTGCAGAGTACGCTGGTGCATCATCTGTAAATTCTGCAGTAACAGAATTTGGTTCTCTCAATATAGTTGAACCTCCAAAGGATGAATTTATAGTACCGGATGTTCCTGTATATCAGCCTGGCGGTAACACATATAACCCGAATGCTTACTCATCACAGAATAATTCATCATTTGATGATATTGCAGTTCCGGACGTTTCATCACTTTCACCTGCACAGTCAGCTTCAAACGTATCACTTCAGTTTGCAGACCTTGCTTCAGCTGATGTACATCAGTCAAGCATAAATGAAATTGAAGAAATGAACGATACTGAACCTGATTTCGGATTTGATTCTCTCACATCAGAAAGCGCACTTGCTTCTGACGATATAATGAGTGGTTTCGGAGATATTCCTTCAGTACCTACAGTAAACAGTTTTGATACTCCTGTTCAGTCAGTATCACCTGTAAGCTTTGAGGCAGTGTCACCTGTACAGCCATCAGCACCTGTAAGCTTTGAACCTGTACAGCCAGTACAGCCGGCTGCACCGATAAGCTTTGAGGCGGTATCACCTGTACAGTCATCAGTAAGCTTCGAACCTGTACAGCCAGTACAGCCATCTGCCCCTGTAAGTTTTGAGGCAGTATCACCAGTACAGCCTTCAGTTCCTGTACAGCCTGCAATGCCGCAGCAGACTAATCCGTTTGCTATGCCGCAGAATGGTATGTATCAGCAGCCTGCACAGAACGTATACCAGAATCCATACGCTGCTCCTCAGCAGCCAAACAGCTTCCAGATGCCTCAGGGTTACGGAATGCCTGCTCAGCAGCCTCAGTTCAGTCAGCAGCCTCAGTTTACACAGCCTGCTGCTCCGGCTCCAAAGCCAGTTCAGCCAGCTCCTGTATTTGCTGATCAGGGCAACACAGCTGATTCCATTGAAGAAGCACTTCGTCAGCTTGGCGCTGATGTAAGCGGATTCGGCGGAAATGAAAACAGCCAGGTTTCTGATAAGGAAGAAATAGTTCCTGATTTTGTAGCCTATGTTCCTTCATCAAGCAAGGTACTTCACACAGCTCCTCCTTCACAGTCAGTATCATCAGGAAACGTAAAGCGTCCTATGTCTGCAAGAGAAGCAAAGCAGCTTGCCAAGATTGATGCCAAGTTCAAGAAGGATCTTATTTCAAGAGGTTTTAACCCAAATGAAATAAAGAACGGCAGAAGAGGCAAGTAACAGTATACTTTAAATAATTCAGACCTCCGTGAATAATTTCACGGAGGTCTTTTTCATTACGAATTCACTACAAAACAGAAAAGGAGCGTTTAGTAAAGTCTCCTGAAAAAATAATCAGCGCAGCAAAGTTACTTAACAGGTATCTTTGCTGCGCTGAATTCTCTTTTAAGGCTGATTGATAACAGCCCGGTATATTCTGTACTGAATTCAGATTATACTGAAATTATTTGCTTACTGCATTGCCAAGGAAAGCAGCACCGATGATTCCGGCATCATTTCCAAGCTTTGCAATTACGATATCAGTATTTTTATCAAGGAAACGTGTGTATACTTCCTTGCTTACAAGTTCCTTAACCGGCTTGAGAAGTGTATCGCCTTCATTGCATACGCCACCGCCGATGCAGAGAACATCAGGCTGGAATGTATTAATTATGTTTGTGATACCTGCTGCAAGATATGTGATATACTTGTCAACAACTTCAGCTGCACTCCTGTCACCTGCGCGCATTGCATCAAATGATGTTCTTGCAGAAACCTTTCCGCCCTTTTCGTCAGCAAGCTTCCACATTACGCTGTTCTTATCGGCTTCCATAGCTTCCTTTGACATTCTGATGAGACCTGTAGCTGATGAGTATACTTCGAAGCAGCCTTTACGTCCGCATGTACACTGAGGGCCGTTAAGCTCGATAATAGTATGGCCGAGTTCAGCACCTGCCATGTTTGAACCTGAATAGATTTTGCCGTCGATGATGATTCCGCCGCCGACACCTGTGCCGAGTGTTATGCATACAGCGTTGTTTGCACCCTTTGCAGCACCTGCAACAAATTCACCGTAAGCAGCTGCATTTGCATCGTTTTCGATATAAACCGGCTTGTCGATTAACTTGTGAATATAGTCAGCCATAGGTACATCCTTGAAACCGAGATTGTTTGCGTAAACAATCTTTCCGTTTGCATTGTCAGCTATACCCGGAGTGCCTATACCAATCCACTCAATCTGATCCATTGTAAGTCCGGCTTTCTTAACAGCTTCAATTGCTGTCTTAGCCATGTCCTCACCGATTTCTGATGCAGGACGCGGACAGTTTGTTTTTGTTGATGTTTTTGCGATTATTTCGTAGTTTTCATTAACTACACCTGCGGCAATGTTTGTTCCGCCGAGGTCAATACCTACATAGTACTTCATCTGAAAATTCCTCCGTTATTTACAGTGAACAGAAACTGATTCACCGTGATAATATTTATATCCTCTGCACATCTGCTGACTGCGCCGGCAGATATTCAGTTTCTTAACTTAGTCTACGCGTGTTTTTATAATGCAGCAGTTTCCCGCTACTGTAAAGCTCCCTGTCCCGGCAGGGATAAATATGCTGTCACCTCTGTTCAGAACCATTCTGCATGATTCCTTTATGAGAGTTCCGTTTCCCTCGGTTACAAGCAGATGCTCAAATGATGAGCTGTCGGTATACAGTTCCGCACAGCCTTGTATTTCAAGCAGGTGTACAGTAAACCATCTGCACTGTACAAGTTTTCGTATGCTGAATCCGCTGTGAAACTCAGTTTCATATGAAGGGCAGGGAACTGAAGGAGTAAGACGTGCTGCTCTGCATGCTTTTTCAGTGTGCAGCTCGCGAAGATTACCGCTGCTGTCCCGTCGTTCGTAGTCGTATATACGATAGGTTGTATTGGAGCTCTGCTGAATCTCGGCAACCAGTATGCCTTTACCGATTGCATGTACCGTTCCTGCTTCGATAAAAAAGACATCACCCTTTTTTACAGGTACCTGCTGAACAAGGTCAGAAAATGTATTGTTCCTTATACTTTCGGAAAACTCCTTTTCTGAAATGTTCCTTCTGAAACCGTAAATAAGTGATGCGTTATCATCACAGTCTAAAATGTACCACATCTCTGTTTTGCTCATGTCACCTTCATGAGCAGCAGCAAAAGCTTCATCAGGATGAACCTGAACGGACAGATTGTCACATGCGTCAATCAGCTTGACAAGAACGGGGAATTCACTGAATCTTTCACAGTTTGATCCCAGTATTGTTCTGCCGTGAACGGCTATATAGTCTGAAAGGGTTTCGCCTGTATCTGAAACAACGGACTGGCCGTCACAGTGACAGGAGAGTTCCCAGCTTTCGGCTATTTTCTTAAAACTGCATGACTTGCCAAACTTATCACGAAGTTTTGTTCCGCCCCATAAGTAATCCTTAAAAGCAGGAGTAAGCTTAAGCGGTAAAATCAAAGCATATTCAGACCTTTCTGCGTATATGCTAAGCTGAAAAATGCTCCGCATATCCCTTGGAAATCTTATATAATTCTATCACAGATACGGTTAAAAGTCAATTACGGCAGGTGACAAAATTTACAGGTGTATCTGCCGCAAAACAAGAAACTGCCGGTCAGATTCTTCCGGAACGGTCCTGATATCTGATCGGCTGTTTCTCATGAATTGAATAATTAGGAAAATTAGGAATTGAAATGAATTTTTAAGAATGTTTTTTGAATGTGTTTGTCTGAATGTCTGAATGTTTTTGTGTGTCTGGTTGTCATTAAGGATAGGAAAATTAAAGGAGTCGAAACATCCTCGACATAACGTCCAGGGTAGAAATAAACCGTAAACTTTCATAAAAGCTGAGCTCATTGCTTATACCTGAAACCCTTCACAGGTAGTGGAGAAAGAATCAGGATCTGCTGTCTGAATAACTGCGGACAGCGAATAAATCCGCTGAACTGAAGTTAAACGGCTGTACATCCGAAACAGACAACAGTTACGAAAGCAGGCAACTGGCTGACAAATGCTGAACCTTGAAACGACTGAGTGATAGGACGGTGTTCAGTTTAGCCCCTCTAGTTTTGCGTCACTGCCTTTCAGCAGCTTTGCCGTTAGTCAAACGTTTCATTTCCTTCAATGATGTTAGTATACCATGAAATTATTGGATTGTCAATAGATTTTTGAAACAAAATAATCGATTTGTATAAAACAGATATAGAAAAATATCTGTAATAATGCATTATGCACAATAAAATGTGCTTTACATACATTGTATGATTATCTCAATCTTATTGTTGATATAGCACGGAAAATATGGTATGATATATATGTATGTTTGCATTCAGAAATGTGCATATCAGTACAAATAAATATAATCGGAGGCATATAATGGCTGAAAAAAACAAGACAATAAACGAGTCAGAAGCACCTCACGCAGAAGGTCAGGTTTCTGAGGCTTCTGCAGCTGAAGAAACCGTAACTGATATATCAGAATCCGCTCAGACTTCCGCTGATGAAAGTGAAAATACTGCAGACCAGACAGCTGCAGACGTTACTGAAGAAGAAACAGCGGCTCCGTCTGATGAAGGTGAAAAAGAACTTCCGGCAAAAACTTTCAGGCAGAGTCTGGATGACATGTCTGCTGCAGTCGCTGCGTTTATAAGCGAAAATAATATTATGGCGAGATTTATCGGTCTCTTCATGATGTTTGCATCATTTGTTTTCATCGGAAACTACAGGCATGACCCGCGAATCCGCTTTTTTGATATGAACAACGGGGAAGTGTGGAAGGAGTACAGCAATACTGTAAGCTTCGGGAAGATGGGCGCGTTTATAGTGCTCGCCTTTGTGGGTATCACACTTCTCAGAAAGTATATTCCGAAGATAAGCAGGATTAATACTGACGGATATATACTGCTTGCCGGTGTTGTTTCCTTCGGTATGTGTGCACTCTGGAGAAATGACTCAAACACCTACAATAACATCTTCGCATGCGGCGTAATAGCTGTATCACTTTTTATCCTTGCCATGTTTCTTGACACGGACAAGTTCACGGAACTCAGGAAAATTCCGAAGCCGGTGTATATAACAGTGATGTGTGTGCTGGCAGCCGGCGTGGCTGTTTATGTTGCTGCAACAACAATTTTCAAGCACAGAATATTCCACACAGCTGTTTTTGATCTTGGTATTTTTACTCAGATGTATCACTCGATAGTAAATCACTTTACTCAGGTAACAACCTGTGAGAGAGGATATGCGCTCTCTCACTTTGCAGTTCATTTTTCACCGGTTTATTATCTGCTTGCACCTGTATATCTTATTTTCCCTTCACCTGAAACACTTCTTGCATGTCAGGCAGTGCTTGCAGTCAGCGGATTTATACCGGTTTATCTGATATGCAGAAAATATAATTTTTCTGATGCACTTTCATTTGCATTCAGTCTCGTATATATATTCTCAACATCAGTAATCTCACCATGTTACTACGAGTTCCATGAAAATGCATTTCTCCCGCCGTTCCTTATGTGGTTTTTCTGGGCGATTGAGAAGGACAAAAAGATTCTGATGTATGTCATGATGGTTCTTATCCTGATGGTTAAGGAGGATGCTGCACTGTATGTGATGTGTATTGCTCTTTACCTTGTTTTCAGCGGTAAAAACAGAAAGCACGGCGTTATTATGTTCTGTGCCACTGCAGCTGTATTTGTAAATGTTCTCTCCCTTATGAGCAAATACGGTGAGGGCGCTATGACAAACCGTACATTCGGAAATCTTATGAGAAATTACGATTCCGGATTCGGCGAAGTTATAAGAACTGCTCTTTCCAATCCTATGTACTTTATCAATCAGTGCTTCATGGATGAAAAATATGAGAAGTTTGCATTTATCTTTGTTATGGTTCTTCCGCTTCTCTTCATGCCGTTTGTAACCAGAAAGGGTTCAAGACTTCTTCTTGTTGCTCCTTTTATAGTTATGAACCTTGCAAGCGGATATCCGTACGCTTCAAAGTTTGACTACCAGTATGTATTCGGCACAGCGACATGCCTTATATATGCGGCTCTCATCAATACAGCTGACTTCGATATGAAGACTGTAAGAAAGCTTGTTCCTCTCATGGCTGCCGCTTCTGTTCTTATGTTTACCGCAAATGTTACAAACAAGCTCTACTATGCTGATGTGTACAAGGGCTATAAGGAAAACAACGACAGAAAGCAGGCGTACTGTGACAGTATTCCTGAGGATGCTTCAGTTCTTGCCACACCGTTCCTTATTCCTCATGTTGCAAACAGAGATGAGCTCTATATACTGGATGAAGCATCATCAGTAAATGAGGACTTCTGTGATGTTGTTGTCTTTGAGGACGGAGCTGACGAGTGGAAGCAGAACAAGCGTGCAATGCTTGAGTCAGAGGGCTACACAGTGTATGCAGAGATAGAGGGACTTATAGTTATTTACAAGAGTCCTTCCTATGAGTTCAGGTAAATTTACCGGACTGACTGAAACAATGCCTGTAACAGCGGACGCATTTATGCGTTCACTGTAAACAATACAAACCGAAAAGGAGTTTTAACTATGGGATTTAATCTTGAAGAAATGGCTGCCGGCATGGGTATCGATGCCGAAGCAGTAAAGAAGGCAGCTGCATCAGGTGACTTTGCAGGAGTAATGAACAGCGTATCAGGAGCTCTTGCTGACAAGGGTATCGATGTCAATGACATTATGAGCAAGGTTGACATGAACGCTGTTAAGGAAATGGCAAAGGACATTGACCTTAAGGATATGTCACCTGAAAAGATGAAGGAAATGGCTGAAAAGCTCATGGGCGGTTCTTCAAACTGATTTTGAACGCCGGGGTTATGCAAAAAAATGCAGGGCATCATCTGATGCTCTGCATTTTTTTATCTTTTGTTTTTTATTTTGTATTTCCAGTGGTGAATCCGCATTTTCATAAACTGAACAAATCCTTCGCCGAAGAAAATAAAGAAGTTTATGAGGGAGAGGATTATTGCTGTTTTTCCGGACCAGTCAGAGAATATAAATCTGTACGTAATCAGCACCGCATCAAGATAAGCGAGATACTTAATCTTTATCGGGATGATGAAGAAAAGGAGTATCTGATAGTTCGGAGCTATTATCGCAAATGCAAGGAACATGGTGAGTGTCATGTATACATTGCCTGTGTATCCGGTTATGAATCCTGATATTACCGCGCCGAGCCAGGAACACAGCAGATATATGTTGAACCGGAATGTACCCCACTGGCTTTCAAGAACCTGTCCTATCATCCAGTAGAAATAAAGGGTGAATATCATAAAAATCGGCGATGTGCTTATCGGTTCAAAGACAAATGATATCAGGCGCCATACCTGGCCCTGAAAAATATGCTGCCTGCTGAAGTATATCAGCGGCGACAGAGGCATCTTGCCGGTCGCAGGGCAGACTATGTAGTCCATTATGAAAACTATAATCATACCCGTAATGAGTACGTTCATAACTCCCGGAACGGCGTGACGCCCGAATTTTCTTTCGAGCTTGTTCAGCCATTTTTCAGTGTGCATGTTTATTACTTCTTTCCTGTAAGATCAGCTGTTATGTATTCAGCAAATTCCCTGAAATTTTTTACTGCAAGATGAGCTTCGTCAGCGGCCTTAAGGCGGTCGGCTGAATTTTCATCGTAGACAGCAACTGTAAAAAAGCCTGAGCGGCGCGCTGCCTCTATGCAGTGAAATGAATCATCCACAACAGCGGTGTATTCCTTTCGTGTTCCGAGCAGAGCACGGACATTTTCAAAAAATGACGGGTCGTCCTTTTTGATTCCGTTTTCATCACAGGTGTATATGAAACGAAATCTGTCATATATACTGAAACGTTTCAGTATAACATCGGTAAGCGACCTGTAGTTTGCCGTGGCAAGACAGTAGGGAATGCCGTGCGCATCAAGTATGTCAAGGGTTTCCGTTACATATTCCTTAAGCGGTATGGATGAGGCATACTCCTCATAGACAAGTTCCTCTATGCGGGAGGTTATCTCCTCATGGGTCATCCTTACTCCAAGTTCATTGAAGTACTGTGCGGCTTCCTTCATACTGAGCGTTTTCATTATGTCTGAAACTCCCGGAGGAGGTTCTATACCGTTTTCCCTCAGAAAACGTTTGTCAGCATCTGACCAGCATTTCACTGAATCAATCAGCGTGCCGTCCATGTCAAAAATTACGCCCTCCGTCATATCAGTTAAGGTTTGTGAGGCTTTCTGACAGGCTGTTTGTCAGAGTGTGTACGACGTTTACCTTTGCGCGGTAGTCTGTTCCGACCGGATCAGGTACGTCAAGGGCAAGGTTATATATATCCGTTGCAAATGACTCAAGTTCAGCGCATCTCTTTGTAACTGCATTTATCTCACTGAGCTTCGCAAGGGATGTCATGAGAGGCAGACGTGACTTTTCCTTGGCAATATGAAGAATGTCTGTACCTCTTTCGTTTACGGCAAGTATTCTTGCGTAGACAGGAGGTGTCTTCAGGTCTTCATTTGTTATGCCGAGGATTGTGTTGAGAAGGATGCGTCTTATCCTTGCCATGGTGTAGCGCTTGGTCTTGATCTGTTCCATCATCTCCTGAACGGTTGAAGCTGAACGGGCTTCGTATATACGGTGTTCAAGTCCCTGTGCCACATCCGGAACATCTCTGAGCTGAGCAGGTGAGATTGTGCGCATGCGGTACATGACAGCCTTCTCAAGGTTGCTGAGGCTTCCGTTCTTTCCGTTCGCAACAGCTTCGGAAAGTGTGGTGTACATAGTTTCAGGCATAAGGTCAGAGTAGTTTATCTCCATGACATTCTGTCTGATAAATGAAGCACTTGCGAAGTTTTCCGTTACGTTCATATCGTCATGTCCGGCGTGCTTTCTCTTGATAGTATACGGAACTATCTTGGAGTTGAGATATGAGATTGCCTTGATATATTCGATTGCAAGGACGTTGTTGGGTGAGTCAAGAAGGTCGCTTACAGCTTTGCCGTACTCTTTCTCAACAAGCGCATGAACTGCTGAAGGGAAAGAAGCTCCGTTGTCGAGCATCAGCTTCAGCTCAAGGGAGTCAGCACAGGTTATGGTTGCCTTGGCGGCTTCTATAAGCTTGCTCAGGTCTCCGCACTCACTGCCGAATGAAAGTTCGTCCACACATCCGATAGAATTTAAGATATAAAGTGCTGCTCTCGCAAAGCCTTCCGCACTTGAAAGAACATAAGCGACCGGAATTTCGATTACAAGGTCAACTCCGTTCTGGACAGCAACTCTGGCACGTTCAAACTTGTCCATGATGGCAACATCACCGCGCTGAACAAAATTTCCGCTCATTACAGCAACGATATGTGTCGCACCGTTTTCCCTTGTCTTCTGAATATGATACTTGTGTCCGTTATGGAAAGGATTGTATTCGCAGACAATTCCTGAAACCTTCATCAGATCATCCTCCGATAAAAAATACTTTACTTTAAATTATAACACAAAACATGCTGAGTGTAAATATCCATTACTTATAGTAACTGAAAATTTAACGAAATTTATGAAACAGTCACTGTTTTCTTGGTCATCCTGAAAAATATGTTCTGTATATGAAACTGCAAAAAGCGCTGAGTGAGTCCGGCACACTGAACAAATGTGCTGACTGCAATTACGGGGAACACTGAATAATGAGAAAGCTGAATTTTGGTTAAAAAGCTGATTTTACGGAAAAAGACTTGAAATTTCATATAAAAGGTATATAATTAATTAGTAAAAACCTTGATTTGAAATATGATGTCTGTCACATATTTTCAAGATAAAATCTATATATTCTGAAAGGAAAGAATACAATGAAAATATTAGTAATCAATGCCGGAAGCTCATCACTCAAGTATCAGCTTATCGATATGACTGACGAATCAGTTATCGCAAAGGGTAACTGCGACAGAATCGGTATCGGCGGCCACATTTCACATAAAACTTTCGACGGAAGAACAGTTGACACAGACTGCAGCTTCCCGACACATACAGAAGCTTTTGAAAAGCTCGTTGAAGTTCTCACAACAGGCGATGCTTCAGTAATCAAATCAATGGATGAAATCTCAGCAGTAGGACACAGAGTAGTGCAGGGCGCTGAAATCTTCTCAAAGACATGTATCGCTACAGATGAAGTTATCGACCAGATTGATGCACTTTCAGAGCTTGCACCTGTTCACAACCATCCTCATGCACTTGCTCTCAGAGCATGTAAGAAGGTTCTCCCTGCAGATGTTAAGCAGGTTGTTGTATTTGACACAGGTTTCCATCAGACAATGCCAAGAAAGGCATATATGTACGGCGTTCCTTACGAATGCTACAAGGAGCACCACGTTCGCAAGTACGGCTTCCACGGTACATCACACCGTTTCGTAACAGCAAAGCTTGCTGAAGCTATGGGCAGAAAGCCGGAAGAACTCAAGATCGTTTCATGCCACCTCGGCAACGGTTCATCAATCACAGCTGTTGATGCAGGAAAGTCAGTTGATACAACAATGGGCTTCACACCTCTCGACGGTCTTATCATGGGTACAAGATGCGGTGCCATCGATGCTTCTGCAGTTACATATCTCCAGAACAAGCTCGGCCTTTCAGCTTCTGAAATGAGCGATTACCTCAACAAGAAGTCAGGCTTCCTCGGCCTCTCAGGCGTATCAAGCGACAACAGAGACATCCAGGCAGCTATCCTCGAAGGCAACGAAAGAGCAGCTATCACAGCAGAAATGCTCACATACCAGATCAAGAAGTACATCGGTTCATTTGCAGCTGCAATGAACGGTCTTGATGCAGTTATCTTCACAGGCGGTATCGGTGAAAACGCTCCTGAAGTACGTGAAGGTGCATGCGAGGACATGAGCTTCTTCGGAATCGAAATCGATAAGGAACTCAACAAGTCAAGAGGCGAACTTAAGAAGATTTCAACAGAAAACTCAAAGGTTCAGGTATGGGTTGTTCCTACAAACGAAGAACTTCTCATCGCAAGAGATACTCTTGAACTCGTAAACGCAAAGTAATTTCAGATTATATCAGTTTTCAGCAGTGCCGCGGATTTTTCAGTTCGCGGCACTTTGTATAAATAAGGGAGAAGAGAAAAAGTATAAATAAGGGAGAAGAGAAAAATGGAAGAGGTAATTCTTGAAAGCCGTTCACCGGTATGCCGGCTTGATGCGGTTGTATCCAGAGAAAGGGATTCATATTATTTTTACATTATGAGAACTCCGGAGCACATGTGCGAACTGGTTCACCGCTGCTGGATATGCAACAGAAAACCGGCGCCTGATGAGATTACTGAGGCCTCGTTTGAGGGAGGAGCACCGATGCTCCCGAAGAGAAATGTGGGCCCTGAACACAAGCCGGCAGGGATGGACCTTGATGCGGACAGGCTCAGCATTGTCTGGTACAGGTCAGGGGATACAGCCGCACTTCTGTGCGACGACGAAATAATCTGCGTTATCCCGCCTGTCGCAGGAAAATATGATTTTCCGGGATACTCAAAGTTTGCCGCCGGACAGCACAGGTATGCATGGGCGCTTCCGGCAAGCACAAGGAAGATGAAGGCTGAAATTGATGAAAACAGGAAGTACTGGAAGTACATATCTGAAAATCACTGGCCTGAGAGCAGGGAGAGACATCTTGCGGTTTTAAACGGATTTTTTGACAGGACGAGCAAGTCACTTGACACGGACCAGGGGAGATTTCCGTACCGTTCACTTGTCCAGGGGGTAAAAAATGATGTTGTCTATAATTTTACCGTAGGTGTAAGCAGATTTCCTATGCCGAAGTCAGCTATCCACTTCGGAAACAGCTATGAGGAGAGCTGCTATATAGAGCTTGGTTTTGCATGCTCACAGAAGCATGCGGCGCTTGCTGACCTTATGGGCTCGGTTATGGCTCAGATCGCTGATATGCCGTGGCAGGAGCTTAATATTCTCTGGCACGGACATACTGTTGACTTCCCGAATATCAGAGGCTGCAGCGCGCTTCTCTTTATCAATCCGGATATGGTTCCGGGACTTGAGAAGCCGGATTATTCCGCAAGCAAAAAGAAGATAAATCTTCTCTGGATAGTACCTGTTACTGAAGAGGAGATGAAGACTATCAGAAGCGAGGGAATAAACAAGGCAGTTTCCCATGTACACTTTCCTGAGAGACTTCATATCTTTGACGGTCAGACAAAATTCATATAGTTTCACGGCGCCTCCTGAATACAGTCCGGGAGGCGCCGTATCTGCGCCTGAAGCAAAATGAATGTGCAAAAAATATTTATACTGCATTGCATATTTCAGCTGAGTATAGTATAATTATAGTAATCGTCAAAATGATTTTGACTTTCACTATAATTATTTTATTTATATTGCCTTGCACATCCGCTAACTTTGTTAGCTCCGTGCATATCGGCTGATATTAAACGCAATTTATACATTGCATTTAATATAGTAATCGTCAAAATGATTTTGACTTATAACATTTATACTGCAGTGCAGTATTTCTTAACACAGCAACCGGAGGCTATTTTCTATGTGCGGATATGTAGGATTTACTAACACAACTGACAACGCAAACATCATCCTTAAAAAGATGATGGAGAGGATAAGACATCGCGGACCTGACGGAGAAGGACAGTATATTGACGAAGGAATTGCACTCGGTCACAGGAGACTGAGTATTATTGATATCGACAGCGGCGCACAGCCGATGTACAACGAGGACGGTTCACTTGTTATTGTTTTTAACGGTGAAATCTATAACTACAGACAGATACGTGAGGACCTTGTCAGAGCAGGACACAGCTTTGCGACACAGTCTGACACTGAGATTCTCATTCACGGATACGAAGAATACGGCGCAGAGCTGCTTCCGAAGCTCAGAGGCATGTTCTCCTTTGTTATCTGGAACAGAAACACAGGTGAGCTGTTCGGTGCAAGGGATTTCTTCGGAATAAAACCGCTCTACTATGCGGAAATGAACGGAACCTTCATGTTCGGTTCTGAAATAAAAAGCTTTCTTGAGCATCCTTCATTCAGCAAGGAACTCAACGAAACAGCGCTTGAAAACTATCTTACGTTTCAGTATTCACCTGCTCAGGAGACATTTTTCAAAAATGTATTCAGACTTCCTGCAGCACATTATTTCATCAAAAATTCAGATGAATTCAGAATCGAGAGATACTGGAAGGTTGAGTTTGATGCTGACGAGAAGCCTGAGCTTGACGAATGGGTGAACAGAATCTCTGATATGATGCATGACTCGGTAGAGGCACACAAGATAAGTGACGTTGAAGTCGGAAGCTTCCTCTCAAGCGGCGTGGACTCAAGCTACGTTGCCGCCGTTGCAAATGTTGACAAGACATTTACAGTCGGATTCGGAAAGGACGAGAGATACAACGAGATAGGCTGGGCAAAGGAATTTTCAAAGGCCATCGGAAAGGAAAACAACAGCAAGGTTATCACACCTGAAGAATACTGGGATATACTCCCGAAAATTCAGTACCACATGGATGAACCTCTTGCTGATCCTTCTGCAGTTGCACTTTATTTCGTGTGTAATATTGCATCCGAAAAGCTGAAGGTTGTTCTCTCAGGAGAGGGCGCTGACGAGATTTTCGGCGGCTACAATGTCTACAGCGAACCGGGCGGAACAGTTTACGACAAGGTTCCTATGGCTGTAAGAAAGCAGATAGGCAAAGTCTGCAGCAGACTTCCTGCAAGACGCGGACTTAACTTTTTCATAAGAAAAGGAAAGACAGTTGAGGAGAGGTTTATCGGCAACGCGTATATGTTTACTCCTGCCGAGAGAAAGGCTCTTCTTAAAATAAAGACAGATGCACCTCATCCGTCTGAACTTACCGCACCTTACTACAGCGAGGTAAAGGGTAAGGATGACGTTACAAAGATGCAGTATCTTGACCTCCATATGTGGATGACAGGGGACATTCTCCTCAAGGCAGACCGTATGAGCATGGCAAACTCACTTGAACTCCGTGTACCGTTCCTTGACAGGGAGGTTATGGGACTTGCGCAGAGGATTCCGACAAGATACAGAGTCACAAGAAAAGAAATCACTGACGAGAAGACAAGGTACATAACCAAGTATGCCATGAGAAAGGCTGCGAAGAAGGACACGCCTCCTCAGACTGCAAAGACTGCAGCGAAGAAGAAGCTCGGCTTCCCTGTACCGATAAGAGTATGGCTCCGTGAGGACAGGTACTACTCAGTCGTAAAGGAAAAGTTCACTTCAGAGGTTTCTGAGAAGTATTTCAACACTGATGCTCTTGTAAAGCTCCTTGATGACCACAGAAACCAGGTGCGCGACAACAGCAGAAAGATATGGACTGTCTTCACATTCCTTGTATGGTATGATGTTTATTTCGGCAGTGACAGCAAATTTGTAAAAAGCGGAACGGAAGTTCTGTAATATATATTTAAAGGAGTAAAAATATTATGCAGCATTTAATTGACCTTAATGATTATCCGGTATCATGGTGGAACAAGGTTATAGCACTCGGTAAGGATATTTACAATAATCCTGGAAGATACAAGGGTGCGTGCAGCGGCAAGGTAATGGGTACACTTTTCTATGAGCCGTCAACAAGAACACAGATGTCATTCCAGACAGCTATGCTCAGACTCGGCGGATCACTTATAGGTTTTGACAACCCTGCTACTTCTTCTGTGTCAAAGGGCGAAAACCTCAAGGATACAACAAAGATTGTAAGCGGATACTCTGACGTTCTTGTTATCCGTCATCCTCTTGAAGGTGCCGCAAAGGCAGCAGCTCTTACTGCAGAATGCCCTGTAATCAATGCTGGTGACGGCGGACATCTCCATCCGACACAGACACTTACAGATATGCTTACTCTCACAATGGAAAAAGGCAGAATCGACAATCTTGTTATAGGTATGTGCGGTGACCTTCTCAACGGCAGAACTGTTCACTCACTCTGCAAGGCACTCTCATGCTATCCGAACAACAAGTTCATCTTTATTTCAACACCTCAGCTCATGGTTCCTCAGTATGTCAAGGATATCCTTGATGCTCACGGCTGCGAGTACAGGGAGGTTTCATCACTTGAGGAGACAATTCCTGAGCTTGACGTTCTCTATATGACAAGAATTCAGTCCGAAAGATTTACTTCAATGGAAGAGTACGAGGCACAGAAGAACGTTTACGTGCTCGACAAGAAGAAGCTTAACATGGGCAAGAGCGATCTTATAGTTCTTCATCCGCTTCCGAGAGTTGACGAAATCACAATGGACGTTGATGATGACAGCCGTGCCCTTTACTTCAAGCAGACAAAGTACGGCATGTATGTCAGAATGGCACTTGTTCTCACAATGATCGAAAGTGTTGAGACAAATGATTCCGTTAAACTTCTCAAGGGTGAGGTTCTTAAGGATACAAAGTGCACAAATCCAAGATGCATCACACATCCGGAATACTATCTCCCTAAGAGCTTTATAAAATCAGGTGATATCGCAGAGTGCGAATACTGCGACGAGAGAATTCTTCTCTGATAAAATACAGGCAAAAAAACAAAATCATTATGGTGAACGTAAAAATCTTTTTTGCGTTCACTGTATTTTCAGGCGGGGGATAATTGTGAAAAAAGGGATAATTTCATTTGTTACTGCAGTTTTTACTGCAGCTTCAGCGACGGCAGCTGTGATGCCGTTTGTAAAAGCCGGTTCAGTTTTTTCTGATATCAGGAGTCATATTCTTCTCTCCGGAAAATATGACAGCACACTTGACACAAACGGCAACGGCAGGGTAGACGTTCTTGACCTGTGCCGTGAAAAATCAAAACTTCTCAGTCCTGAGACAGCACCTCCTGAGGAGGAAAACTACTCATTCCTGAGCTTCGGAACACCTGAGGCTGACTATGAGAGCGGAACGCTTGTTATACCGCTTGAACTTGCGAAGACATACATAGATCTTAAGAAGGTAACCTTCGAACTTGACTGGGACACTGAAGCTTTTCAGGTAACTGATCTCTATCAGGGGGATATGGCTGGAATGCTTAATATAAGGTACTCTTCAGAGAGCTTCAGCGGTGAGTGGGAGTTTACTGACAATGCAATGAACGGCGGAACGCTTATGTACCTTGAGTTCGGTATCATGACTCCTCTTGACGGTGACTATACATTCAGTCTGTATGATGTTACAGGTGAGGCTGTGAAGGACGGGAAGACATATACGCTTTCCGGGGATGAATGTCCTCAGAAGTCGATGCCTCTGACACTTTCCATGGACAGTGATACAGTGTTTGTTCCGCCTCCGGTGACAGAGGAGCCTCCTTACCAGGGACCGGATGTGCCTTCCGTTGATGCTGATGCTGTTTACAGCGCCATGACTGCTCTTAAGGAAAAATATCCTGAGGGCATGAGATGGACAAACGACAACTACTACGGATGGAACGGCGGAATATTCACAGGCGGATACGGATGCGCCGGATTTGCATTCATGCTTTCAGATGCAGCGTTCGGAAGACTGCCTGCAAGAAAGGTAGCCGATATGGCTTCGTACAGGATAAGAACCGGTGATATTCTCCGTATGGACAATGATTCACACTCGGTAATCGTACTTCAGGTGCTGAGTGACGGAGTTATTGTTGCGGAAGGAAATTACAACAGCTCTGTACACTGGGGAAGAAAGATCCCGTCATCAGCGCTTAAAAATCTTACATATATTATGACAAGATATCCTGATTAGGTTACAGTCAGCGACAGAAATATTTTGAAAACGAGAGGTAGCACATGGCTAAGGTAATGGTTGGAATGAGCGGCGGAGTGGACAGTTCCGTAGCTGCTAAGGTACTGCTTGACAGCGGTTATGATGTCACAGGAGTGACACTGAAGATGTTTGCATCAGACGATATCATCGAGACTGAAACCAGAACCTGCTGCTCACTTTCGGATGTTGAGGATGCACGTGCTGTTGCGTATAAGCTTGGCTTTGAGCATGTGGTTCTTAATTTCAGGGAAGTATTCAGAGAGCATGTTATAAACAGATTTATCGAGAGCTACGTAACAGGAAAAACACCTAATCCGTGTATAGAATGCAACCGCCATATAAAGTTTGACAGGATGCTCAGAAAGGCGGAGGAGCTTGGATTTGACTATATAGCAACCGGGCACTACGCACTGAAGGAATACAGTGAGGAGACAGGCAGATACTATCTCAGACGTCCGGCAGACAGGTCAAAGGATCAGACATATGTTCTCTACAGTCTTACCCAGCACCAGCTTGAAAAGACACTTTTCCCTCTCAGCGGATACGAAAAAACAGAGGTGAGGAAGATAGCTGAGGAAGCCGGACTCGTTAATTCACGCAAGCCTGACAGTCAGGATATCTGCTTTGTTCCTGACGGAAAGTACGCTGACTTTATCAGAAAAAATACCGGCAGGGGAAGCGAACCGGGTGATTTTACTGATATGGACGGAAATGTTCTCGGAAGACACAATGGTATTATCAGCTACACCATCGGTCAGAGAAAGGGCCTCGGAATTGCCCTCGGAAAACCGGCCTTTGTTGTAAGCAAGGATGCGCAGACAAATACAGTTGTCCTCGGTTCAGATGATGACCTCTTTACAACTGAGCTCATTGCAGAGGATGTGAACTTTATGTCTGTTGAGAAGCCGGAGGGTGAGATGCGTGTAACTGCAAAGCCACGTTACAACTGTGCTGATTCACCGGCGGTGATTTCAGTGCTTCCGGACGGACGTGTAAAGGTTGTTTTTGATGAGCCGCAGAGAGCTGTCACAAGCGGACAGGCAGTGGTGTTCTATGACGGGGATATCGTTGTAGGCGGCGGAACTATTGTGTAACAGTACAGAGCTCCGAAAAACCGGGACTGCCGGAAAGGCACTTTATAAAAGATAACAGCGCATCAGAGTTACGTAAAACACGTATCTCTGATGCGCTGATTTTTATTGTGTGTCCCGATTATACTGCCGATGCCGAGGCATACAGTTCGCTGTAGAATCCCTTCTGTGCCATAAGCTCCTCGTGACTGCCGTGTTCAACTATATTGCCGTCCTTCATAACGAGAATGACATCTGTGCTTCGTATGGTTGAGAGTCTGTGGGCTATGATGAAGCTTGTCTTGCCCTTCATGAGCTTTTCAAAGGCCTGCTGAACATGCACTTCAGTTCGGATATCGATGCTGCTTGTGGCCTCGTCAAGGATTAGCATAGGTGGGTTTGTGAGCATTATTCTTGCGATGGTAAGAAGCTGTTTCTGACCCTGTGAAAGACTGCCGCCGTTTTCGCCTATTACTGTATCATATCCGTCCGGAAGCCTTCGGATGAAGCTGTGTGCATGGGCCTGTGTGGCTGCGTTTATGATTTCATCGTCAGTTGCGTCAGGCTTTCCGTATGAGATGTTTTCCCTGATGGTACCGCTGAAAAGCCAGGTTTCCTGAAGAACCATGCCGAAGTTTGATCTCAGGCTTCGGCGGGTAATGTCCCTTACATTGTTTCCGGAAATTATTACGGAGCCTTCGGTTGTGTCGTAGAACCGCATGAGAAGGTTGATGAGTGTCGTTTTTCCGCAGCCTGTAGGCCCGACTATCGCAACGCGCTGTCCCGGTTTTATATCAATGCTTATATCCTTAATGAGCGGCTTTTCAGGAACATACGAGAAGCTTATTCTGTCGAAATTTACTGAACCGTCAGGAGATTCAAGCTCATGACAGTCACTGTCAGATACTTCGTCCTCCTCGTCGATTACTGCAAATACCCTTTCGGCTGATGCAAGTGCATTCTGAAGTTCTGAAATTACTCCGGAGATTTCGTTGAACGGCTTTGTATACTGGCTTGCATACGAGAGAAAGCTTACAAGTGTACCGACGGAGATTCGGCCGCTCACTGCGCTGAGTGCGCCTGACATACCTACAAGTGCGTAGATAATACCGTTGATAAATCTTGTCACCGGATTTGTCATGGATGAGAGAAATGTAGCCTTAAGGCCGGCGGAACCGTATCTGCTGTTAAGCTCGTCAAATTTTTTCTGTGCATCATCCTCACAGCTGAAGGCGCTGATTATCTGCTGGTTTTTAATCATTTCATCCGCATATCCTGACAGACTGCCTCTTGCAGATGACTGCTCCACAAATGCACTGTGGGTAAGACGTGTGATAATCCAGGCAGCAGCAAGAGAGAGAGGAGTCATTATAATAACTATGACTGCTATTCTGAAGTCTATGTACAGCATGAAGGCGAGTGTGCCGGCAATTGTTATTATACCTGTGAAGAACTGTGTAAAGCCCTGGGTAAGTGCATCTGAAACCGTTTCTATATCAGCTGATGCACGTGTAACAAGGTCGCCTCTTGAGCTTCTGTCCACGAAGCTTACCGGTACGCGGTTCAGCTTTTCGAAGTACTCGTTTCTAATATCCCTTGCCGTGAGTCCGGAGAGCATATTTGTATTTCGCGCCATAATCCACTGTGAAATACTGCTTACTGCAACTGCAGCCGCAAGCATAATCAGCAGTCTGGCAGTTTCATGAAAATCAACATTTCCCTTTCCTGTAATGCAGTCAACGGCACGTCCGGTGAGCACAGGTGCAAGAAGTGAACCTGCAACACCGGTAAAGGCAGATATGACGGCGAAAATCAGATATTTTCTGTATGATGAAGTGTATGAAAAAATTCGTTTAAGTGTTTTCATTTATTCACCTGCTTTCTGAATTTCCACTATTTCTCTGTAGACTCTGCAGTCGCGTTCAAGCTCCTCATGCGTGCCGGAGCCGACGCATTCTCCGTCTTCCATAACCAGTATCCTGTCAGCGTTACGCAGGGAGGTTGCTCTCTGTGATATCATGATAATAACCGTGTCACTGAGCTTTTCGGAAATTTCCTTTCTGAGATTGTAGTCTGTCTGCATATCAAGAGCACTTGTGCTGTCGTCGAGTATGAGCACAGCAGGCTTTGAAATAACCGCACGTGCAATTGTAAGTCTCTGCTTCTGACCTCCGGAAAAATTCCTTCCGAACTGCTGAACCGGAGCATTGATGCCATCAGGAAGCCTGCTTACAAAATCCCAGGCCTGCGCTGTTCTGAGCGCTTCGGTTACCTCCTCGTCAGAGGCGTCCTTCTTTCCCATGCGTATGTTTTCAGCGACAGTTCCTGACACAACTGAAGCCTTCTGCGGAACGGATACTGCAAATCTTCTGAGTTCCTCAAGCCTGTACTCACGTATGTTTTTTCCGTACACAAGTATCTCGCCTTCGGTTGTGTCATAAAAACGGGGAACAAGGTGTGCAATCGTTGATTTGCCGCTTCCTGTACCGCCGATGATACCGAGAATTTCACCTTTTTTCATTGAAAATGAAATGTTGTTCACGGAGTTTTCCGAGGCGCCTTCATATGAAAAGTTTACATTGCGGAACTCAATGACCGGACTGTCGTTTTCCGTTATTGTTTCAGTTCCGTCCTTCATGGAAGATTCGACGTCAAAGATGCCGGAGATTCTGCCGGCGCCTGCAAGGGCCTTGTTGAAGAAAACGATGAGATTTGCAAGTACAACAAGAGCAAGGGAAATCTGTGTCATATAGTTTACAAAGGCAGTTATGTCACCCTGTGTGAGGTTTCCGGAGTTTACCCTGAATCCGCCGAACCAGATAATCAGAGCCGAAGCAAGGTTCATTATCATAAATGTAACAGGGTTCAGCACAGCCGAAATTCTTCCGACCATTATTATGTTTCTTGTCAGGTCCTCAGAGGCCTCGCGGAAATCCTTTGTTTCCATATCCTGATTTGAAAACGCACGTATTACTCTGACGCCTTCCAGATTTTCTCCTGTCAGAAGAGCTATCCTGTCAAGTTTTTTCTGGTTGCTGCTGTACATAGGGATGGTGATACTCATGATTTTCCAGATGATGAGCGCAATGACAGGAGCGGTTACCAGAAATATGAGCGAAAGTCTGACATCCCTTGTCATAGCCATTACAACGGCACCGATTATCAGAAACGGTACTCTTGTTCCGAGACGGATGCCCATGTTGATACCGGTCTGCACTGCATTTGTATCACTTACAAGTCTGTTTGTAAGCGTTGCAGCGCCGAGCCTGTCGGTTTCAGTGCGGGAAAGAGTGCTTATATGCCGGTAGAGTGCTTTTCTCAGTGCAGTTCCGAATCCGAATGCACATTTTGCAGCGAAATACTGGCAGGTAAGTGCAAATGCAAGTCCGGCAAGGCCGAGAAGTATGATGACAAGACTCATTTTCTTAATGTATTCCGTGTCGGCACTGTATATGCCCACGTCTATAATTTTTGCTGTGACAAGCGGTACGATAAGCTCAAACACCGCCTCAAGCAGTTTGAAAAACGGACCAAGAAGCAGATATTTTCTGTATCCGTCAAGATATTTCAGAAGTTTTTTCAAGTTATGCACGTCCTTTGCTGTGATTCTGAGCCAATGTATATTATACAAAAAAACACGGGTTTTCGCAACATTATTATGGACATAAAATGCATTGTGGGGTATAATTACAGTGAATGAAAAAAGTTTTTTACGTTTACTGAAACATGGAGGTGCTTTTTGTGAAGATTAACAATGTGGGGTACAACCACTGCCATGACGGAGATTTTCTGATAGACCGTCCGGAGGGCAGCGGTGACTGGCTTATGATTCTGCTGAAAACTGATGCACTTTTCACCATAGACGGCAGAGATGTTAAAATCAGTGAAAACTCACTTGTCATTTTCAGAAAGGGAAGACCTCAGAGATACAGAAGTGCATATCAGAGCGGATTTGCAAATGACTGGGTGCATTTTGAATTTGAGGAGGGTGAGGAGCAGGAGTTTCTCGGACTCGGACTTGAATATGAAAAGCCCGTGCCGGTAAGTGATATGAATTTTTTCAGCTTCTGCATAAAGAGGATGGCATCAGAGATGTATTCATCCAATATAAACAGGGAAAAGAGCACAGGACACTATATGGGCCTGATATTCAGCAAGGCGTCTGAGTACGTTCAGAATACTCCTGCTGCTGTCAGTGACAGCTACTATGAGATGCTTTCCACTGTGCGGAACAGAATTTACAGCCAGCCGTATGAGCAGAGAACAGTCGGCTCGTCAGCCCATGAGGTCAGGATGAGTGTGTCTAACTTTCAGCATCTTTACAAGAAATACTTCGGAGTAACCATGGTACAGGATCTTGTCAGAAGCAGGGTCGAGTACGCATGCATGCTTTTTGACACAACCGGGCTTACTGCCGTGGAAATATCACAGAGGAGCGGCTACAATCACTACGCTCATTTCGTAAGACAGTTCCGTCAGATAACAGGCCAGACTCCTGTCGAATACCGCAGAAACAGAAAGCAGTGACTTTTTAGTTCAAAATGACCAGCACCGGACCGGGCTGCACTGTTAATTTGTATAAACTTTTTTATGAAAACACTTGAATTACGTTATCAAATATGGTATCATTATATATGCATTTAAAGTCCGTCGGTAAAACGACGAGAGTTAATGCCATTTTATGACATTAAAACGAATAGTCCGCTGCGCAGAAGTTATTGCCTGCTGCGTAAGAATATTCAGAAATTTTAGGAGGAATTTTTAAAATGAACGCACTCGAATTAATCAGCAAGGACAGTATGAAGGCAGAAGCTCCTGCATTTTCAGTAGGTGACACTGTTAAAGTTCATGTAAGAATCAAAGAAGGCGACAAGTACCGTATCCAGATTTTCGAAGGCACAGTAATTGCCAAGAAGAACGGCGGTATCAGTGAAACATTCACAGTAAGACGTGTAGCTCACGGCTGCGGAATCGAAAGAGTATTCCCGCTTCACGCACCAGTTGTTGACAAGGTAGAAATCGTAAGAAAAGGTAAAGTACGCAGAGCTAAGCTCTACTACCTCCGCGACAGAGTTGGTAAGGCAGCAAAGGTTAAGGAAGCTCTCAGATAATTTCTCAGGCTTCATTTATCTAATGATAGTTAAAAGGGACGGTTCAAGTCCCTTTTTTGCTATTATTTACAATCATCCCGGGGAGATGACAGTTATGAATGAAGAAAAACAGCCGGATTCAGCATGGTCATCAGTACTTGATGACATAACTGATGTAATAGAGTCAATCATATTTTCAGTATTTATAGTTCTGCTTGTTTTTACATATCTGTTCAGACTATCGGATGTATCGGGTCCGTCAATGGAGCCTACACTGAAGGAGAAGGACAGAGTAGTAATATCTCCGCTGTTATATACTCCGGAGCAGAATGATATTATAATTATTAACAGTAAAAATCTTGATAAACTTATAGTCAAAAGAATCGTCGCACTTGAAGGGCAGTCCGTAAATATTGATTTTGATGAAGGAATCGTATACGTTGACGGCAGGGCTCTTGACGAACAGCTCTATATAAAGGGTGATGACGGAAGCGAGCCGGTTCTTGAGGCAGATCATTTTGTAAATACACTTACTACGTCCGATATGGGCGCATTCAGTTCATATCCGGTAACCGTGCCGGAAGGGTGCGTATTTGTTCTCGGTGACAACAGAAACCGTTCCAAGGACAGCAAGCACGCGGAACTTGGCTTTGTGCCTGAGGAAGAGATAGTAGGAAAGGTTGTTTTCCGTATTTCTCCTCTTAAAAAGATAGGAAAAGTAAAATAATATCAGAAAAGCCGGTGAAAAAATGAGCAGGGAAACAGAAGAAACAAAAAACACTGAAGAAATAACAGAAACAGAAGAAGCCGTTGTTAATGAGACTCCGGAAAGCACAGGTGCTGCTGACAGTACTGAAGCAGCAGAAGCCGGAGAAAAAACTGAAACAGCAGAATCAGCTGCGGAAAACGGCAGTGAAGAAAACAGGCCGGAGGAAAACAAAAAATCCTCCTACACATTCAGGGCGTTTATAAATGACGTACTTGATATAGCCGAGACACTCTGCCTTTTTATGCTTATATTCTTTCTTATGAAAGCATATCTGTTTGATCAGGCAATTGTAGACGGCGGCTCAATGGTTCCGACACTTAAGGATTCGGAAAAGCTGCTGTACAGCAAGATATACACTCCGGACAACAATGACATTGTTATTGCGGACAATGACCTTCTCGGACTTATCGTGAAGAGAGTTGTCGCAGTTGAGGGACAGGTCGTTGATATCAGGGACGGCTGTGTATACGTTGACGGTCAGAAGCTTGACGAGCAGGTTTATTCTGAAGGGGCTGTCCTTACGGCAAGTCACTTCGTAAACTCTGAAACAAATCCGAGATCAGACAATCCGGGACTCACATATCCGTGTAAGGTGCCGGAGGGATGCGTGTTCCTCATGGGAGACAACCGCGGAATATCAGATGACAGCCGCGGCGTAAGAGTCGGATTTGTTCCGGTTGAAAAAATAGTCGGAAAGGTGTTCATGAGATATTCACCTCTGAGCGACTTTAAGATTTTTAACTACTGATGCGTCGTGCGCTCAGTGTTACAGTGAACGCAGAAAATGATTTTACGTTCACAGAAAATGAAGAACATAACCTTAGTGAGCGTCCGGATATTCCGGGCGTTCGCTGTAAAATTTATCAGAAACGGAAGTAATATATGTCAGAAACTGAGATAAAATCAATCCAGTGGTTTCCGGGACATATGGCTAAGACGAGAAGAGCGATAAAGGAGAATCTTTCGCTTGTCGATGCCGTTGTAGAGATTATCGATGCCCGTATACCACTTAGCAGCCAGAACCCTGAGATGGGCAGAATGACTGCAGGAAAGCCGAGACTTCTTGTGCTTAACAAGAGGGATATGGCTGACAATAACGTAACTGACAGATGGATTCAGTATTTCAGAAGCAGGGGTATTGTAGCCGTTTCAATGGACTGCAAATCAGGAAAGGGACTGAAGTCATTTTCTTCAGCTCTTGAGAATCAGCTTCTTAAGGACCTTCTGGAAACAAGGCGTGCAAAGGGAATGTCCGGAGCACCGGTCAGAGTAATGATAGTCGGCATACCTAATGTGGGAAAGTCGTCCTTCATAAACCGTATGTCAGGAAGCAAAAAGGCAAAGGTTGAGGACAGACCAGGTGTAACACGTACAAAGCAGTGGGTTAAACTCGGAGACAGAATCGAGATGCTTGACATGCCGGGTGTGCTCTGGCCTAAGTTTGACGACCAGTCCGTTGCACACAGACTTGCATTTACAGGCGCTATCAAGGACGATATCCTTGATATAGAAACTCTTGCCATGATGCTGCTCGAATATCTTGCGGCAAACTATCCTTCATGTCTTAAGGAACGTTATAAGATGGATGTTCCTGAGGGAATGCCGGGTAAGGATCTTCTTGAGCTTCTCGGAAGAAAAAGAGGAATGCTTGTATCAGGCGGTGAAGTAAATACGGAGAGGGCTGCAATAATGCTCCTTGATGAATTCAGGGCAGGAAAGATAGGCAGCATATCTCTCGAAATGCCGGAGGCTTAAACCAGTGGCAGAAAAAAAGAATCTTTCAGAATTATACGATTATGACGAGGCGGTGAGGAACAGTCTCTCAGGCGGACTGCTCTGCGGAACCGATGAGGCGGGCAGAGGTCCTCTTGCCGGAGATGTTTTTGCTGCTGCAGTCATTCTTAAAAACAACGTCAGAATTGACGGAATAAATGACAGCAAGAAGCTGACCGAAAAAAAGAGAGATCAGCTTTTTGATGAAATCAGGGAAAAGGCGGAAGCCTGGTGCATCGCAAGAGCGAGTGTTGACGAGATTGAGGATATCAATATTCTGAACGCAGCCATGCTTGCTATGAAAAGAGCAGTTGAGGGTCTCGGAACTGTTCCGGCTCTTGTGCTTGCAGACGGAAACAAATGTCCGGATATCCCGGAAACCGAAGTAAGGGCAGTGGTAAAGGGTGATGCCACATCAGCGAGCATTGCTGCCGCATCTGTTCTTGCCAAGGTTGCCAGAGACAGGTATATGGAGGAAATGGCTGAAAAATATCCTGAGTATGCATTTGAGAAGCACAAGGGATACGGTACAAAGCTTCATTACCAGATGCTCGATGAGCACGGTCCTTCTGAGATACACCGGATGAGCTTCCTGAAAAAATACTATGACAAGAAGAGATCTGGGTAACAGAGGTGAGGATGCTGTATGCCGCTATGTAGAGAAGTACGGATACAGGGTCATCGCACGAAATTTCAGCTGTCCCCGCGGGGAGATTGACATCATAGCTGAAAACAGTGATACTATCGCATTTATCGAAGTCAAGTCCCGCCGGGAAGACTGTATAGTGTCAGGAATAGACGCTGTTGACTATACCAAGAAAAGCAGGATTATCAAAACTGCGGCCTGGTACAGCTACCGCAGTCCGCTTGACAGACAGCCGAGATTCGATATTGCAGAGGTTATTCTGAAAAATGACATCCCGTCAGCCATAAGGTATTACAAAGCAGCCTTTGACATGACTGACAGCGGTATCATGCTTTCATTCAAATAAACCGGCGAATTTATTTCTGCAGAGTAAATTTCGCGGTATATATTATCTGCGGAGAAACGGAGCATTACTATGTTTTATAAAAGTACAAGAAACAGTAGTTTAAAGGTTACAAGTGCACAGGCAATTTCACAGGGTATTTCAGAAGACGGCGGTCTTTTTGTTCCTGAATCAGTCCCTTCACTTACACTTGACGAAGTAAAGCAGATTTCCGGACTCAGCTATTCAGAAAGAGCAGCTTTCGTATTCAGAAAGTTCCTTACAGACTTTACTGACGCAGAAATCCGCTACTGCACAGACAATGCATACAGCACAAGGAATTTTGAAACAGAAAACATTGCTGAGATAGCTCATCTTTTTGACGGAACATATATGCTTGAACTCTGGCACGGTTCTACATGTGCATTCAAGGATATGGCTCTTCAGATTCTTCCGTATTTCCTTACAACTTCAGCAAAGAAGCTCAGTATAGACAAGAAGATTGTTATTCTCGTTGCCACATCAGGTGATACAGGCAAGGCAGCTCTTGAAGGATTTAAGGACGTTGAGGGCACACAGATTATGGTGTTCTACCCTGAAAACGGTGTAAGCTCAATGCAGAAGCGCCAGATGACAACACAGGAAGGTCAGAACGTAGGCGTATGCGCAATCAAGGGCAACTTTGATGACTGCCAGAGCGGCGTTAAGATGATCTTCACAGATGACGAAGTAAAGAAGACACTTGAAGAAAACAAGCTCATGTTCTCAAGTGCCAACTCAATCAACTGGGGACGTCTTGTACCTCAGGTTGTTTACTACATCTCAGCTTATGCATCACTTGTTTCCGACGGACAGATTGAACTTGGTGACAAGCTCAATGTTGTAGTTCCTACAGGTAACTTCGGTAACATCCTCGCTGCATACTATGCAAAGAAGATGGGACTTCCTCTCGGAAAGCTCATCTGTGCTTCAAATATCAACAACGTTCTCACAGACTTCATAAACACAGGCGTGTATGACAGAAACAGAAAGTTCTACGCAACATGCTCACCTTCAATGGACATCCTTATTTCAAGCAACCTTGAAAGACTTCTCTACATGCTCACAGGTGACAATGACGCGCAGATCAGAGAATGGTTCACTGCACTTTCAAAGGAAGGCAGATACGAAGTTACTGATGATATCAAGGCTAAGATTTCAGAAGAATTCTTCGCAGGCTTCTGTGATGACAGTGATACAAAGGCTACAATAAAGAGTATCTACGACAAGTACTCATACGTATGCGATACACATACAGCAGTAGCTGTAAAGGTATACGAAGACTACCGTAAGGCTACAGGTGATACAACAAGAACACTTATCGCTTCAACAGCAAGCCCTTACAAGTTCAGCGCAAGCGTACTCGAGGCAATCTGCCCTGACTTCAGCGCTGATGACGAATATGCTCTTGTTGACAAGATAAATGAACTTTCAGATATCACTGTTCCTGATTCACTTGCTGATCTTAAGAACAAGCCTGTAAGATTCACAGGTTCAATTGACAAGACAGAGATGTCAGAATTCGTTATGAAATCACTTGGCATCAAGTAATTCAGAAATTACGGAGACTGAATCCTCATGGCACTTTATGCAATCGGAGACCTTCATCTTGCGCTGAGTGATACATTCAAGCCGATGGACATTTTCGCCGGATGGGAAGGGTATACCGAAAAGCTTGAGGCAAACTGGCGCAGTACAGTTAGTGACGAAGATACGGTTGTACTTGCCGGCGATATTTCCTGGGCGATGAAGCTTCAGAATTCATACAGGGACTTTGAATTTATCCAGAGCCTTCCGGGAAGGAAAATTATCCTGAAGGGCAATCACGACTACTGGTGGTCCACTGTTTCAAAGATGCAGCGCTTTTTCAGTGAAAACGGTTTTGATACGCTTAACATACTTTTCAACAACTGCTACGCCTATGAAAACTACGGAATCTGCGGAACCCGCGGATGGGTAAGCATTGATGATGACAGTGAGGACGAGAAGGTTCTTCTCAGGGAGGTACAGAGACTGGAGGTTTCCATACAGTCAGCGGAAAGCCAGGGACTTGAACCGATAGTTTTCATGCATTATCCGCCGGTGTTCGGCGCAAGCTGCAACTATGACATTCTTGATGTGCTCTACAGGCACGGGATAAAAAGATGCTATTATGGTCATATACACGGTTACAGTCAGAAAAATGCAGTAACCGGTGTGCATGACGGGGTGGAATACACTATGATTTCTGGTGATTATCTCAGATTTTCACCACTAAAGATAATGTGAATTTGTGATAAATGTAGAAGAATACTATGGCGTATAGCATTAATATTCTTAATATGATATAATTGATTTAGTTTTGTGTACAGTAAATGAGAATATTTCCGTTTGCTGTCGGACGTCCGTCATGCAGTCTGTACAGTCTGCGGTTTTTAAGGACGGTACATTATTAAATATAACAGTTACAGCAGGGTCCGGACTAATCTGACACCTGCGGTAATAATAAACGGAGGACACTAAAAATGAGTTTAAAATCATCATCAAACGTGGCAGTTAATACACACGAATTAATAATCGAAATCAGCGCAGAAGACTTTAACAAGGCTATTCTCAATGCTTATAAAAAGGAAAAGAACCAGATTCAGATCAAGGGCTTCAGAAAGGGCAAGGCTCCTATGTCTGTAATCGAAAAGTACTACGGTGAAGAAGTATTCTTCGACACAGCTATCAACGATCTTCTCCCTGCTGAAATCACAGCAGCAATTGAAGAAACAAAGCTCGAAATCGTAGACAGACCACAGGTTGAAATCGTATCAGCTTCAAAGGCTGAAGGTGCAGTTCTCAAGGCAACATGCACAACAAAGCCTGAAGTTAATGTTACAGAATACAAGGGCATCAAGGCTCCTAAGGTAATCGATGCTGTTACAGACGAAGTAATCGGCGAACAGATTGAAGCTGCAAGAAAGAGACAGGCAAGAATCATCACTGTTGAAGACAGAGCAGCACAGATGGAAGACGAAGTAGTTATCGACTTCGAAGGCTTCAAGGACGGCGTTGCATTTGACGGCGGCAAGGGCGAAGACTTCCCGCTCACACTCGGCAGCGGTCAGTTCATCCCTGGATTTGAAGAGCAGGTTGCAGGCCACAAGACAGGCGAAAACTTCGAAATCGAAGTAACATTCCCTGAAGACTACCAGATGAAGGATCTTGCTGGTCAGAAGACAGTATTCAAGATTAACCTCAAGGAAATCAAGGCTCAGGAACTCCCTGAATTTGATGACGAATTCGTAAAGGATATCTCAGAATTCGAAACAGTTGCAGAATACAAGGAAGATCTTAAGAAGAAGCTCGAAGAAAGTGCACAGCAGAAGGCTGACGCTCAGTTCGAAAACTACCTCTTCGAAGAAATCATCAAGAACCTCGAAGGTGAAATTCCGGAGTGCATGTACGAACAGAGAGTAGAAAGAGAAGTTGCTGAATTTGAAGCACGTCTTGCTCAGAACCAGATGTCACTTGACCTCTACTTCCAGTACACAGGTATGGATCTTGATGACCTCAAGGCTACATACAGAGACAGAGCAGTAAACGAAGTTAAGTTAAGACTTGCTCTCGAGAGCATTGCTGCAAAGGAAAACATCGAAGTTGCTGAATCAGAAGTTGAAGAAGGTCTTGCAAAGCTTGCTGAAAACAATGGCATGAGTGTTGACGATGTTAAGCGTTTCATCAGCGTAGACGACTACAAGATGGACCTCATGGTTACAAAGGCTGCTGACATCATCAAGGAAAATGCAGTAATCGACAACTCACTTGCTGAAAAGAAGGAAGAAGCAGCTGAATAATAATCAGCATAAAAAATAATAAAACCAGTACAAACTCCTGTTGCTGTCGCAGTGTCAGCGACAGGAGAATGTTTTCATACTGAGAAAAGGTTTATCACTGTAAACAGAAAGGAAGATGAAATTATGAGTTTTGTACCTTATGTTGTTGAACAGACAAGCAGAGGCGAGCGTTCATATGATATTTTTTCAAGACTTCTCAACGACCGTATAATCATGCTCTCTGAGGAAGTAAATGATACAACTGCAAGTCTTGTAGTTGCACAGCTTCTTTATCTTGAGAGTCAGGATCCTGAGAAGGATATCAGCCTTTATATAAACAGTCCCGGCGGTTCAATCACAGCCGGAATGGCAATTGTAGATACAATGAACTACATCAAGTGCGACGTATCCACAATCTGCGTAGGTATGGCTGCATCAATGGGTGCGTTTATTCTTTCATGCGGACAGAAGGGCAAGAGATATGCACTTCCTAACAGTGAAGTAATGATTCACCAGCCACTCGGCGGTATAGGCGGACATACTCAGGCAACTGATATGAAGATTCACACTGAGAGAATCCTCAAGATGAAGGATAAACTCAACTCAATGCTTGCTGCAAACACAGGTCAGTCACTTGAAACAATTCAGAATGATACTGAACGTGACAACTTCATGTCTGCTGCTGAAGCATGCGAATACGGTCTTATTGACAAGGTCGTAGAAAAGAGATAAGGTTGGTGCTATATGGACAGCGGATTTAAGATCTGTAATTTCTGCGGCAAGGGCGAAAACCGTGTGCAGAGTATGTTTTCATCAGGTGATACAAATATCTGTGATGAATGCGTAATGTACTGCCACGATATTATTGCCGGACCTGCAGAAAAGGATAAGGAAAAGCCGAAGACAAGAACAGCCAAAAAAGGCCCGGACTTCTCCATAAAGCTTAAGAAACCAGCTGAGATTAAAAAGGTTCTCGACCAGTATGTAATCGGACAGGATTCTGCAAAGATTGCTCTTTCAGTTTCCGTTTACAACCACTACAAGAGACTTCTCAGCAACGACACAGGTGATGACGTTGAGATTCAGAAGAGCAATGTTCTTCTTCTCGGTCCTACAGGTGTCGGAAAGACTCTTCTTGCACAGACACTTGCAAGAACACTTGACGTACCTTTTGCAATCGCTGATGCCACTACAATCACAGAAGCCGGCTACGTAGGTGATGACGTTGAAAACGTACTTCTCCGTCTTATCCAGGCAGCAAACTTTGATATCAAGGCAGCTGAACGCGGTATTATCTATATCGACGAAATTGACAAGATTGCAAGAAAGTCTGAAAACACTTCAATCACACGTGACGTAAGCGGTGAAGGTGTTCAGCAGGCTCTCCTCAAGATAATCGAGGGAACAGTTTCAAATGTTCCTCCTCAGGGCGGAAGAAAGCATCCGAACCAGGAATTTATCCACATAGATACAAAGAATATTCTTTTTATCTGCGGCGGTGCTTTCGACGGACTTGAACAGGCAATCATCAAGAGAACAAAGCACAAGTCAATAGGATTTGGTGCTGACATAGTTTCCGACAAGGAAGAGATGAACAATATCTTCAAGAAGGTTATTCCTCAGGATCTTGTAAAGTACGGTATAGTACCTGAACTCGTCGGACGACTTCCTCTTATAACTGTTCTTGATGAGCTTGATGAGAAGGCACTTGTAAAGATTCTTACCGAACCTAAAAATGCACTTATCAAGCAGTATGAAAAGCTCTTTGACTATGACAACATCGAGTTTGAAGTTGAAGAGGATGCGCTTGAGGAAATTGCCAAAAAGGCAATCTCACAGAAGACAGGTGCAAGAGGACTCAGAGCAATCGTTGAAGGCATTCTTATGGAGACCATGTTTGACGCTCCGTCAAAGGACGTTAAGAAGGTTACAGTAACCAGGGAATGCGTTACAGGTGATGCAAAGCCGGTTCTCAAAACTGATTCAGGCAAGCTGAAGAAAACAATCAAGAAATAATTAACTGCCCTCCTGGGAGTATTCCAGGAGGGTTGCATTTTACTTGAAAAAAAGACAGAAAAGTAGTATAATATTATAGTCAGCGGCAGGTTTTTCCGGACGCGGCCGCAGTTGTAAAAATAAAATTATTACAGTGACAGTTCAGTTTATTCTGAAATTCACTGTTACCGCAGTGAACGCAGGCTTCTGTCCGTTTGCTGTATAGCGAAAAAGAAGGTGGATTATATAAAAGCTGAATATTCAGATTATGAAATATATCCGGCAGTCCCGCTGAGGGGTGTCGTGGCGTTTCCGAACATGGTTGTTCACTTTGATGTTATCAGGGAAAAATCCATTAACGCAGTAAGAGAAGCGCTGAAAAAAGACAGAAAAATATTTATAGTAACCCAGAAGGACGTATTTGCTGATGAAATAAAAAAGGATGACCTTTACAAAACAGGTGTACTTGCTGAGATAAGACAGGTTCTGAGGACTCCTGACGATGCTCTCAGAGTGCTTGTTGAGGGTATTTACAAGGCAAAGCTCGTTGCGATAGAAGAATCAGAAACAGATGATGTCTACTATGAGGCTGCTGTCAGGGAAGTAAATAACTACAGACGCGTAAAGACAACAGCAGCTGAGACTGAGGCTATGACACGCTCTGTAAGGGATGCTTTTGAGAACTATGCTGAGCTGCTTCCGCGTATGCCAAAGGAACTGGTTGCGTCGGTTCTGTGTCAGGATGATCCGGAAAAGCTTTTTGAAAATATAGTTTTCAACGCAGGATTCCAGTACGCTGACAAGCAGGAGCTTCTTGAACAGAACGACATCATGTCAAGACTTACTGTACTTCTGGCCGTTCTTGTTAAGGAAACGGAAGTACTTGCAATAGAAAGCGATATTCACTCTCAGGTAAAGGAGAGCCTGAACAAAAACCAGCGTGATTTTATACTGAGGGAACAGATGAGAGTTATCTCATCACAGCTTGACGGCGAAGAGGACGAGGATGACTACAGGGAGAAGATTCTTGCGCTGAAGCTTGATGAAAAGATTACGGAAAAGCTCTGCAGGGAGGCTGACAGGCTAAGAAATCTGCCTGCATCATCACAGGAGTCAGCAGTAATCCGTACTTATCTTGATACCATACTTGATCTTCCGTGGAATAAGGAAAGCAAGGCGAAGGTTAACATAGAAAAGGCTTCAGCAATACTTGACAGGGATCATTTCGGTCTGAAGAAGGTCAAGGAAAGGATACTTGAGAGTATTGCAGTGCATGCGGTTAATCCTGATGTTACCGGACAGATTATCTGTCTTGTCGGTCCTCCGGGTGTCGGAAAGACGTCAATAGGCCGTTCTGTTGCCAGAGCACTTGGAAGAGAATACGTAAGAGTATCGCTCGGCGGTGTAAGGGACGAGTCAGATATCCGCGGACACAGAAAAACCTATGTCGGTGCTATGCCCGGACGTATTATTAACGCAATGATTCAGGCCAAAACAAAGAATCCGCTTATACTGTTTGACGAGATTGACAAGATGAGCAACGACTTCAGAGGCGATCCTTCCGCAGCTATGCTCGAGGTTCTTGACAGTGAGCAGAACAGCGAATTCCGCGATCACTATACCGAGATTCCGTTTGATCTGAGCAGGGTAATGTTTATAACAACTGCCAATTCAACACAGACCATTCCGGCTCCGCTTCTTGACCGTATGGAGGTAATTGAGATTACAAGCTATACGCGTGAGGAGAAGTTCCATATCGCAAAGAATCACCTCGTTCCGAAGCAGCTTAAAAAGCATGGCATAAAGGCCTCACAGATGAGAATTTCCGACAATGGCATTTACATGCTTATTGATTCCTATACCAGAGAAGCCGGTGTAAGAAATCTTGAAAGAAACATTGCTTCGCTGTGCCGCAAGACTGCAAAGGAAATCGCAGGCGGAAACACGGCAAAAATAACATATACAAACAAAAACATACCGTCATATCTCGGACATGAGAAGTATCATCCGGACCAGAAGTCTGAGAAGGATGAGACAGGTGTGGTAAACGGACTTGCATGGACAGCTGCCGGAGGCGTGCTTATGCCTCTTGAGGTACTTGTTCTTGACGGCAAGGGTACTACTGAGATTACCGGTTCTCTCGGTGACGTAATGAAGGAAAGTGCAAGACTTGCAGTAAGCTATACAAGAAGCATTGCTGACAGGTACTCCATCGACAGAGACTTTTACACGAAAAAGGATATCCACATTCACGCACCTGAAGGTGCAGTTCCGAAGGACGGACCTTCAGCCGGCGTAACTATGGCTACGGCAATGGTATCTGCTCTGTCCGGAATCAGTGTCAGAAGCGATGTTGCCATGACCGGTGAAATCACACTTCACGGAAAGGTTCTTCCAATCGGCGGACTTCGTGAAAAGACAATGGCCGCATACAGGGAGGGAATAAAAAAAGTAATTATTCCTTACGGAAACAAGGCTGATCTTGACGAAGTGGATGACACGGTAAAGGACAACATCGAGTTTGTATTTGCAAAGACAATACAGGATGTACTTGACCATGCACTTGTAAAAGGAGCAGATTAAAATATGAACTACAACAAAGCAGAATTTCATTCCTGTTACGGACTGTACAAACAGATTCCTGCTTCAGACAGAACAGAGATTGTATTTGCCGGACGTTCAAATGTTGGTAAGTCAACACTTATTAATAAAATTTTCAACCGCAAGTCACTTGCAAGAGTAAGCTCTGTACCCGGCAAAACCGCAACAATCAATTTCTACAGTCTTGAGGACGTATTTTTTGTTGACCTTCCGGGCTACGGATATGCAAAGGTTGCAAAAACCGAAAAGGAACGATGGGCCGGTCTTATTGAAGGCTATCTGAACGCAGACAGAAACATCGGACTTGTATTTCTTCTCATTGACATGCGTCACGCACCGTCTGCAGATGATATTCACATGATAGACTTCCTCATCGATGCTGAGCTTCCTTTTGTAATTATTCTTACAAAGGCTGACAAGCTCAACAAGACTAACAGGGCAAAGATGATGGAGGAGTTTGCACAGACAATACCTTGCTTTGAGGATATTCATGTAATACCTTTCTCATCACAGACCTTTGAGGGCGTTGAAGAGGTAAGACGTATAATCGATGAAACTGCCGAAGAGGCACGGGAATAAAAAACAAACACCGAAGTTCCGGGAACTTCGGTGTCTTTTTTATGCTCGGTTTTTCAGGCTTTTCTGAAAATTTTTCTGCACACATGTGCTGCGGTTTCAATCAGTCCGCAGTACTTGTCGACAAGTATGATAACTACGGTTTCTCCGTATTTTGGCGGTGTAAGCGTCAGAGGAAACATGTGCTTGAGAATAATGTCCTTTTCGCGGCTGTTCAGTTCAAAGTATCTGCATGCGTTTCTGAGCGCAGCCTTAGGATGTGTCATTCCGTGAAAATGATCGCCGGTATCCCTTGTATGTGTGTGCCAGTCGTAAAGAAACAGGTCGTGGAGAAGACCGGCTCTTGCACCGGCTCTCGCGTCAAGTCTGAAAAATCTGCACAGCTTCCAGTTGTAATATGATACATTGACGCAGTGCTGAAAAGTAGACGTGTTTCCGTGCTGGGTAAATTCCTTCATCTTAAGTACAATCTCATGCTCAAGCAGGTCACGTACCGTCTCGTAGTAGCCGTCGCTTGTTTCGTTGCTGAGAAGATTCTTTTTTGATCCTATAGCATACATTATGTCTGTTCATCCTTTTGTGAAGCATTTGTGATTCAGTTTGTCAGGTACTTCATTTATTATATCAGAATGCTGAATTTATATCAATACCATACTCATGATTTTGTTTAAAAAATGTGCAGGCATGTAAAATAACAGGCCTCAACTATTGACAAATTTATAAAATTACGATAAAATATAAGATGTGTATTTTTATTATTACGCTGTACTTTTTTGTATCTGTAATACATTATGCTGAACGAAAAATATAATTTTTGCGTTCACTGTACATAAAATATTTTTAAAGGTGGACTATTAAAAAATGGGTTTAATCGATAAAATCTTTGGCTCATACAGCAAGAAAGAGCTTGCAAGAATTGAGCCTATCAAGCAGGCAGTCCTTGACCTTGATGAAGAGTACTCAAAGCTTTCAGAAAAGGAACTCAAAGGCAAAACACAGGTTTTCAGAGACAGAATCGCTGCCGGTGAGGATCTTGACGATATTCTTCCTGAAGCTCTTGCCACATGCCGTGAAGCTGCCTTCCGTGTACTCGGAAAGAAGCCGTTCCCGGTTCAGATTATCGGTGCTATCGTTCTTCATCAGGGACGTATCGCTGAAATGAAAACAGGTGAAGGTAAAACTCTCGTTGCATGTCTTGCAGCTTACCTCAATGCTATCTCAGGAAAGGGCGTTCATGTAGTTACAGTAAATGACTACCTTGCAAAGTTCCAGTCAGAGGAAATGGGTAAGGTATACAGATATCTCGGACTCACCATCGGTGTTATCCTTCACGGACTTAACAACGCTCAGAGAAGAGCTGCGTATAACTGCGATATCACATATGCCACAAACAACGAGCTCGGCTTTGACTATCTCCGTGACAACATGGTAATTTACAAGAAGGACATGGTTCAGAGAGAACCTAACTTTGCTATCGTCGACGAAGTTGACTCAATTCTTATCGACGAGGCAAGAACTCCTCTTATCATTTCCGGACGCGGTGACAAGTCAACAGAACTCTACGGAATTGTTGACAAGTTTGCCAAAACACTTGTTCCTGTAACAGTTGTCGAGATGGATGACAAGGAAGACCAGGACGAGATTAACAAGGATTACGACTATATCATAGATGAGAAGTCCAAGTCAGCTACAATTACACGTACAGGTGTAAAGAAGGCTGAAAAGCACTTCAACGTTGAAAACCTCATGGACCCTGACAACATGACACTTCTTCACCACATCAACCAGGCTCTCAAGGCCAACGGTGTAATGAAGCGTGATGTTGATTACGTTGTAAAGGACGGAGAAGTAATCATCGTTGACGAGTTTACAGGACGTCTTATGATGGGACGCCGTTTCAATGACGGTCTCCACCAGGCTATCGAAGCCAAGGAAGGTGTTAAGGTTGCCCACGAGTCAAAGACTCTTGCAACAATCACATTCCAGAACTACTTCAGACTCTACGCAAAGCTTTCAGGTATGACAGGTACTGCCATGACTGAAGAAGACGAATTCAAGGAAATCTACAAGCTCGACGTTATTCAGGTACCTACAAACAGACCTGTACAGAGAATAGACCATTCTGACCAGGTATACAGAACTGAGAACGGCAAGTTCCAGGCTGTTATCGAACAGATTGCCGAATGTCACCAGAAGGGCCAGCCGGTCCTTGTCGGTACAGTTTCAATCGACAAGTCAGAAAAGCTTTCATCACTTCTCAAGAAGAAGGGAATCAAGCACTCGGTTCTTAATGCAAAACAGCATGAAAAGGAAGCGGAAATCGTAGCACAGGCTGGTAAGTTCGGTGCCGTTACAATTGCCACAAACATGGCCGGACGAGGAACTGATATTCTCCTCGGCGGTAACGCTGAGTTCCAGGCAAAGGCTGAGATGCGCAAGAGAGAGTACGAGGAAGATGTAATCAACGAGGCAGTTGGTTATGCTGAAACTGAAGACGAGACTATTCTCGAAGCCAGAAAGGTTTACAGGGAGCTCTACGAGAAGTTCAGCAACGAAGTTAAGGAGAAGGCTGTTGAAGTAAGAGAAGCAGGCGGTCTCTTTATCATCGGTACAGAGCGCCACGAATCAAGACGTATCGACAATCAGCTCAGAGGACGTTCAGGACGTCAGGGTGACCAGGGTGAAAGCCGTTTCTTCCTCTCACTTGAGGATGACCTTATGCGTATCTTTGCTGCTGACAGAATAGAAAACCTTATGAAGACTCTTAATGTTGAGGAAACAATGCCAATCGAGAGCAAGTTCCTCACAAAGATGATTGAGTCATCACAGAAGAAGGTTGAAGGACGTAACTTCAGTATCAGAAAGAACGTTCTTAACTATGATGACGTTATGAACAAGCAGCGTGAAATCATCTACGATCAGCGTGCCAAGGTTCTTAACGGCGATGATCTCCACGACAGCATTCTGAAGATGATTAAGGATCTCGTTGAGTCAACAGTTGACAGATTCCTTCTTGAAGACGGTGAGGACAAGGAAAACTGGAACCTCGTTGCCCTTAAGGAATACTTCCTTGACTGGATTACAACTGAGGATGACTTTAAGGACCTCGAAGAGGATTCAGACAAGCTTGATGAAATCACAAAGCAGGAAATCACAGACAAGCTTACAGAAAGAGCTCTTAAGAACTATGCTGACAAGGAAGCTCAGTACGGTGAGGAAGTAATCAGAGAACTCGAGAGAGTTATCCTTCTCAGAGTTGTTGACTCAAAGTGGACAGCACATATCGACGATATGGACGAACTCAAGAAGGGTATTTCACTCAGAGCATACGGTCAGAAGAACCCTGTAGTAGAATACAGATACGAAGGCTTCGAGATGTTCGACGCTATGGTTGAAAGCATCCGTGAGGATACAGTTCGTATGCTTCTCACAGTCAGACTCAGCAACAACGAAGCACCGGAGAGAGTACAGGTAAACAAGCCTGACGCGCCTAATGCCGGTGCCGGAGACGGAAGCTTCTCATCACAGGCTGTTTCAAACAAGACAGGCGACAATGAACTCTGTCCTTGCGGAAGCGGCAAAAAGTATAAGAAGTGCTGTGGCCTTATAGAAGATTAACAAAAATCATACATTATTTTTTACAAAAGCGGATACCTTGAGTATCCGCTTTTTGTGCATTACAAACAAATAAAAAATATCTATTTTATCAAATGACATGAAATTTGCTGAAATATCTTGTGTTAAAAAAACAAAAGTGTTATAATAACTAACATAATTATTGTACAAATCAACATAAAGGGGAAATGTGATTATGACTAAAAATGCTGAAACTATTAAAAATATTGCTCTGGCCGGACATAACGGTTCAGGTAAAACTTCACTTGCAGAGGCACTTCTTTTCAGGGCAGGGGTAACGGAACGTCTTGGTAAGACAGAAGAAGGAAACACAGTATGTGACTTTGATCCTGAGGAAATCAAAAGAAAAGTATCTGTAAATACAGCAGTGGCAAATTTCGTTACTGATGATATAAAGGTAAACCTTATCGATACTCCTGGTCTTTTCGATTTTGAAGGCGGTATGCGTGAGGGTATCACAGCTGCCGGTTCAGTTATGATTACTGTATCAGGCAAGTCAGGTGTTAAGGTCGGTACAAGAAAGGCATATAACTTTGCGGAAAAGCTCGGCAAGTCAAGA
>JAZUIH010000002.1:0-30199 GCA_045642145.1 Oscillospiraceae bacterium
CTACTGTAACAGCTAAGGTTGTTAAGAACGGCAAGGGCAAGAAGATCAATATTCTTACTTACAAGCCAAAGAAGGGCTCTACAATGAAGAGACAGGGCCACAGACAGCCTTACACTCAGGTTAAGATTGAAGCAATCAAGGCTTAATTACGAATGATTACTGCTGTTTTTTATAAAAAGGGCAGAGATTTTTCGGGCTTTAGGGTAAGCGGGCATGCCGGATATGCAGAATACGGCCATGATATCGTCTGTGCAAGTGTTTCGTCGGCTGTACAGCTGACTGCAAACCTTATTACAGAGAGTTTTGGTATCAGTGCTGATGTTTCAGCAGAGGATAATGCAGTTACTCTGAGGGTTGCGGAAACCTGTGAGGAAGCTTCAGGAATTATCGGGGGTCTGATGACTCATCTTGAACTTCTTTCTGAGGAATTTGAAAATACGATTATTACAAAAATTTCGGAGGTGTAAGTTATGTTAAATCTTAGTATGCAGTTTTTTGCTCATAAGAAAGGTTCTGGTTCAACAAAGAACGGCCGTGATTCTGAGTCAAAGAGATTAGGTGTTAAGAGAGCAGACGGTCAGTACGTTAAGGCTGGCAATATTCTCGTTCGTCAGCGCGGAACACACATTCATCCAGGTGAAGGTGTTGGTATTGGTTCTGATGATACATTATTTGCTACTGTTGAAGGCAGAGTTAAGTTTGAACGTCTCGGCCGCGACCGCAAGAAAGTATCAGTATACGCTGCACAGTAATATAATACTTTTTATTTACAATAAAATCCCGAGCGATTGCTTGGGATTTTGCTGTATATATCGTGCTTAGTCAGTCATGTGCGTTTCAGCACACATGAAAGGATGATTACAACATGTTCGTAGATAAGGCGAAGATCAGAATCAAAGCCGGAGACGGCGGAGACGGTGCAGTCTCTTTTTATCGTGAAAAATATGTCGCAGCCGGCGGACCGGATGGCGGAAACGGCGGCAAGGGCGGAGATATTGTCTTTGTAATTGATGACAATTTTTCAACCCTCATCGACTTCAAATATAAAAAGAAATATGCAGCCCAGAGGGGCGAAAACGGCGGTGCAAAGCACTGCACAGGAAAAAACGGCGAGGATCTTATTATTAAGGTTCCGCGCGGTACACTCGTAAGAGATGCAAACACAGGCAGAATTATTGCCGATCTCTCAAGAATAGAGAGACAGATTATCGCAAGAGGCGGAAACGGCGGCAAAGGAAATGCAGTATTCAAATCCCCTACACGTCAGATTCCAAAATTTGCAAAGCCTGGTTATCCGGGTGAAGAGTTTGAGCTTTCACTTGAACTCAAGCTTCTTGCAGACGTTGGTCTTGTCGGATTTCCTAATGTCGGCAAATCAACACTTATATCAGTAGTAAGCCAGGCGAAGCCTAAGATAGCTAACTACCATTTTACAACACTTGTGCCTGTACTCGGAGTAGTAAAGGTTGAGGCGGAAAAGTCATTCGTAATGGCTGATATTCCGGGTCTCATTGAGGGTGCAAGCGACGGTATCGGTCTCGGACACGAATTTCTCAGACATGTTGAGAGATGCCGTCTGATATTACATGTACTTGATGTTTCAGGATCAGAGGGAAGAAACCCTTCTGAAGACTTTGAGATAATAAATTCAGAACTTGAAAAGTTCAGTCCTGATCTGGCTAAGTGTCCTCAGATTGTTGCTGCCAACAAGTCTGATATGGCTTCTCCGGAGCAGATTGACGAACTCAGAAAGTATATAGAGGCAAAGGGATATGCATTTTTCGAGATTTCAGCAGCTACCACACAGGGAACAGCTGATCTTGTAAAGTATATTTCCAGTGAACTTGACAAGCTTCCTCCTATCAGGGAGTATGAGCCTGAGGAAATTCCTGAGGAAGAACTTGTGAAGAAGGAAGACGACAAGAGAAAGATTACAATCAGCAAAGAAGAGGATATTTACTTCGTCGAAGCTCAGTGGCTTGAGCCTATCCTCAGAACAGTTGACCTTGATGACTACTCATCACTTCAGTATCTCCAGAGAGTTCTCCAGACAAGCGGAGTATTCCAGAGACTTGAGGAAATGGGCATAGAAGAGGGAGAGACTGTGGATATTCACGGCTTTGAGTTCGAATACGTTAAGTAGAGGTGGAGCTTACGGAAAAACAGTTATCAGTCAGGGAAGCAATGCAGTATTCTCCGCTTGCCCTTGCGTTTATGGGAGACTGTGTTTACGAGCAGCTTATTCGTGAGCATGTTGTTCTTCAGGCAAACACAGCTGTATCAAAGCTTCATTCTGCAACAACAAAGAAGGTCTGTGCTGTTTATCAGTCCAGAGCATATGATGTTATTCTTCCTCATCTTGATGAAACAGAAGAATCTGTACTCAGGAGAGGCAGAAACGCAACAGGATGTTCAGCACCGAAGAGTGCTAATATTATAGATTACAGAAGGGCCACTGCAGTGGAGTGCCTTTTCGGATTTCTGCACCTTACAGGCAGAAGGGAACGTATTGAGGAATTAATTAAAATAATATTATCAGATACCAGGGAGGATGATTAAAATGTCAGGACATTCAAAATGGAGTACAATCAAGAGAAAGAAAGAAGCAACTGACCAGGCAAGAGCAAAGATTTTCACAAAGATCGGCCGTGAGATGACAGTATGCATCAAGGAAGGCGGCGCTGATCCTTCTACAAATGCAAAGCTTCGTGATCTTATTGCAAAGGCAAAGGCTAACAACGTGCCTAATGACAATATCGACAGAGTAATCAAGAAGGCAAGCGGCGGCGAAGACAAGAACGACTATATCTCAATCGTATACGAGGGATACGGTCCTAACGGTATCGCTGTAATTGTTGAAACACTTACAGACAACAAGAACAGAACAGCCGGCGATGTCCGTCACTACTTCGACAAGTTCGGCGGAAATCTCGGAACAAGCGGATGCGTTTCATTCATGTTCCAGAGCAAGGGTATCGTAGTTGCTGAAAACCAGAATTACGATGAGGACAAGCTTATGGAGGACTGTGTTGAAGCCGGAGCTGACGACTACAGTGTTGAAGATGATTCAGTAGAGTTCGTATCTGCAGCAAATGACCTTCACGCAGTAAGAGATGCTCTTACAGAGAAGGGCTATACAATCCTCTCAGCTGAAACAGCTCAGATTCCTGACAACTATGTTGCACTTACTGACGAAGAAGCTATAAAGAAGATGAACCTTCTTCTCGAACATCTTGAAGACAATGATGATGTTCAGAACGTATGGCACAACTGGGAAAACCCTGAAGAATAATTATGTCAGGATTTATATGTCCTGTATGCGGCCTTCCTCTTGAAGTGAAGGAGAAGTCATATGTGTGTGAAAAAAATCACTGCTATGATATTTCAAAAAGCGGATACGTAAATCTGCTTATGTCACAGAAGTCAGGCAATCACGGTGATGACAAGCTTATGGTAGCTGCAAGACGTGATTTTCTCGACAGAGGATACTACAATGCACTGCGTGACAGGATAACTGATACAGTTAAAAAATCTGCCTCAGACGGCTCCGTAATTCTCGATGCCGGATGCGGTGAGTGCTTCTATACCTCTCATTTTTATGAGACGCTTGAATCGGAAGGAATACATACTGAAGTACTTGCAGTTGACATCTCAAAAAATGCTCTTGCATGTGCGAAGTCAAGATCAAAGGGTATCAGAAAAGCAGTTGCGAGTATATTTCATCTGCCGGTAGCTGATGCTTCATGCGATATAATCGTAAATGTATTTGCTCCGTTCTGCAGGGAGGAATTCGTAAGAGTTCTTAAGCCCGGCGGTATCTATATACAGATTATTCCGCTTGAGAACCATCTGTGGGAACTCAAGGAAACTGTTTACGACAAACCGTACAGGAACGAGGTCTCGGAGTATTTCATCGAAGGCTTTGAGCTTGCACGGTGCAGTGAGCTTCGCCGTAAGGTGATACTTGAAACGTGTGATGATGTCAGAAACCTTTTCATGATGACACCGTACTACTACAGAACTTCAGAGAAGGACTTCAGAAAACTTGATTCATGCAGCAATATGAAGGTAAGTACTGAGTTTGCAGTTCTTGCATTCAGAAAACTTTAATACTTTCAGCAGACGGAAGCGATTTTCGTTTGCTGCCCTGTTCCGTCAGCAGTGCCCTGCGGCGCTGCCGGAACAGTATATCAGTGAAAGGATGTGTGTAAAAACATGAGCCAGAACATAATCATAAAAAATGTCTCAGTAGCAGATGCTCTTACGTCTCCGGACAAGACATATGATATTTATATCTGTGATGGAATAATTAAAACAGTCGGAACCGCTCCTGCTGACGATAACGCATTTGTTATTGACGGTACAGGTCTTACAGCGTTTCCGTCTTTTTTTGATATGCATGTTCACTTCAGGGATCCGGGCTTCACTCATAAGGAGGATATCCTTACAGGTGCTGCAGCAGCTGCTGCCGGCGGCGTTACCGGAGTTCTCTGTATGCCTAACACAAACCCTCCTGTTGACAGTGAGGAGACTATTAACTACATAAACGAAAAGGCTGCCGCTACTGGAATTGATATATATCAGACCGCATGTATCACCTCTGGTATGAAGGGCGAACGGCTTGCTGATTTTGAGATGTACAGAAGACTCGGCGTTAAGGCTGTTTCAGACGACGGAAAACCGGTAAAGAATGCTGAACTGATGAGACAGGCGCTGATAAAAGCCGAAGAGTGTGATCTTCTTTTAACATCCCACTGCGAGGATATGGATATCATAGGAAAGGGTATCATGAACAAAGGCACTGTTTCCGAAAAGCTTGGTGTTCCTGGTATGGACCGTGCATCAGAGGACAGCATTACCGCGAGGGAAATTGCTCTTGCAGGCGCTGCAGGAGTGAGGGTGCATATAGCTCATGTCAGCACTGAGGGAAGCATCGGATTTATAAGAGATGCGAAGAAGCGCGGACTTAAAGTTACATGTGAAACATGTCCTCACTATTTTATATTTACAGACGAACTTCTTGAAGCAAGGGATGCTGACTACCGCATGAATCCTCCGCTCAGGGAGAAAAGGGACATAGAAGCTGTTACACAGGCTGTCATTGACGGAACAATTGACTGTATAGTAACAGATCATGCTCCTCATGCTGCTGAGGAAAAGGCAGACTTTGAGAAGGCTCCGAACGGTGTTGTAGGGCTTGAGACTTCGTTTGCGGCAGTTCTCACATACCTCTACCATACAGGAAAAATAACACTTGCAAGAATATCAGAACTCATGTCTGAAAATCCAAGAAAGCTTCTCGGACTTGAGCCTGTATATATAAGAGAGGGAAGCACAGCGGATATCTGTCTTGCTGATATCAGCAGAGAGTGGACAGTTGATCCGGATAAGCTTCACTCAAAATCGCACAATACTCTGTTTAAGGGCATTACCCTTAAAGGAAAGCCTGTTGTTACAATCTCAAAGGGTAAAGTAATTTATCAGGAATCAAAATAAAACAGGAGGTCTTGACCATGTCATTTGACAGACTTATCAGAAAAATAATTGAACTAAAAAATCCTACAGTAGTCGGACTCGATCCGCTTGTTGACTATGTACCGGAGTACATCAGAAATGAAAGCTTCAGCAGATACGGTGAAACACTTGAAGGTGCAGCTGATGCGATTCTTAAATTCAACAAGGCTATTATCGATGAAATATATGACCTTGTTCCTGCGATAAAGCCGCAGGCTGCATACTATGAGATGTTAGGCTGGAGAGGCGTTAAGGTGCTTGAGGAAACTATCAGATATGCACAGGAAAAAGGCATGTTTGTTATGACAGACGGAAAGAGAAATGATATCGGTGCGACAATGACTGCATATGCAACAGCGCATCTCGGAGAGACAGCAGTGGGCAGTGCATCAGTTGCTGCGTTCGGTGCAGATGCTCTTACGGTAAACGGCTATCTCGGAACAGACGGTATCGCTCCTCTTCTTGAAATCTGTGAAAAGAAGGATAAGGGTATATTTGTTCTTGTAAAAACTTCAAACAAGTCAAGCGGTGAGCTTCAGGACCAGAAGATTGACGGAACACCGGTTTACGGTGTAATGGGCGATATGTGTGAGAAGTGGGGAAGTGAACAGGTCGGCGAATACGGATATTCATCAGTAGGCGCTGTTGTTGGTGCTACTTACCCTGAACAGCTTACAGAGCTCAGACAGAGACTGCCGCACACATTCTTCCTTGTACCTGGCTACGGTGCACAGGGCGGCGGCGCTGAAGGACTTAAGGGTGCTTTTGATGCAAACGGTCTCGGAGCAATCGTTAACTCATCAAGAGCCGTAATGTGCGCTTACAAAAAGGAAGGATGCGACGAAAAGGATTTCGCAAAGGCTGCAAGACGCGAAGTAATCAGAATGCGCGACGACATAACATCAGTTATAAACAAATAAGTTTTGATAAACAGTTAGTTTTTGAAGGGATCTGATATAATGGCATTATTCAATAAAAGCGAAAAAGCTTATCTTCTGCTTGCTGACGGTACTGTTCTTGAAGGACAGTCATTCGGAGCAAAGGGCACTGTAATCGGTGAAGTTGTATTTACAACAGGTATGACCGGATATCAGGAAACACTCACTGACCCGAGCTACTACGGACAGATAGTTGTCCAGACGTTTCCTCTTATCGGTAACTACGGCGTGAACAGGGAAGATTTTGAATCAACAAAATCATATGTTAGCGGATATATAGTAAGAGAATGGTGTAATACCCCTTCAAACTTCCGCTCAGAGGGTGATGTTAATGACTTTATAGCGGAACAGAATATAGTTGGTATTCATTCCATTGACACAAGAAGCCTTACAAGAAAAATAAGAGAATACGGTGTTATGAACGGTGCAATCACCACTGAGGATGTGTATGCAAAGAAGGATGAGCTCTTAAAGCTTATAAATGCATATACAATCAGAGATGCAGTTCATTCTGTAACAGTTCCTGAGGTTAAGGAATACAAGGCAGAGAACAGCAGATACAGAGTTGTTCTTATAGACCTCGGATACAAGAGAAATATCAGGGAGGAGCTTCTTAAGAGAGGCTGTGACGTTATTGTAGTTCCGGACAGAACTGATGCTGAACAGATCAGAAAAATAAATCCTGACGGAATTATGCTTTCAAACGGACCAGGAGACCCGGCTGAGAATACTGAAGTAATTGCAAATGTTGCTGAGATTGCAAAGCTTGGTATTCCGATATTCGGAATCTGCATGGGACATCAGATTATGGCTCTCGCACACGGCGCAAAGACAGAAAAGCTCAAATACGGTCACCGCGGAGCAAACCAGCCTGTTATTGACCTCAGACTCGACAAAACATTTGTAACAAGCCAGAACCACGGATACGCTGTTGTAAATGAAAGTGTAAATACTGATATTGCTGAAGTATCACATATCAATGCAAACGACAGAACATGTGAAGGTGTAAGATACAAAAATGCAAAAGCATTTACCGTTCAGTTCCATCCGGAAGCACACGGCGGACCGCTTGACACATCTTACTTATTTGACGAATTCATAAAGTTAATGGAGGAGAAGTAAAATGCCGTTAAGAAATGATATTAAAAAAGTTCTTGTAATCGGTTCAGGTCCTATCGTAATCGGACAGGCAGCTGAATTTGACTATGCCGGCACACAGGCCTGTCGTGCTCTTAAGCAGGAAGGACTTGAGGTTGTTCTTGTAAACTCAAACCCTGCTACAATTATGACTGACAAGGCTATGGCTGACAAGATATACATCGAGCCTCTTACACTTGAGGTTTTAAGAAGAATTATTAAGATTGAGAAGCCGGACAGCCTTCTTTCAACACTCGGCGGACAGACAGGTCTTACACTCTCGATGCAGCTTGCAGAAGAAGGATTTCTTGAGGCAAACAATGTAAAGCTTCTCGGCGCCGATCCTCTTACAATTCACAAGGCGGAAGACAGACAGGCGTTCAAGGACACAATGGAAAAAATCGGTGAGCCTTGTATTCCTTCAAAGGTAGTTGAAACAATTGAGGATTCAGTAGCATTTGCAGAGGAAATCGGATATCCGGTTATCGTACGTCCTGCGTTTACACTTGGCGGTACAGGCGGCGGTATTGCAAAGGATGAGGAAGAACTCCGCGATATTGCAAAGAACGGTCTCAGACTTTCACCTATCACACAGATTCTTGTTGAAAAATGTATTTCAGGCTGGAAGGAAATCGAATTCGAAGTTATCAGAGACAGAAAGGACAACTGTATCACAGTATGTTCAATGGAAAACTTTGACCCGGTTGGCGTGCATACAGGTGACAGTATCGTTATCGCTCCTGCGGTTACACTTACTGACCGTGAGTATCAGATGCTCCGTACAGCTGCTATAAATATCATCAGAGAGCTTAAGGTAGAAGGCGGATGCAACTGTCAGTTTGCACTTCATCCGACTTCATTCGAATACAGCGTTATCGAAGTTAATCCGAGAGTTTCACGCTCTTCAGCTCTTGCATCCAAGGCTACAGGTTACCCTATTGCCAAGGTTGCAGCCAAGATTGCCATAGGATATACACTTGATGAAATTATTAACCAGGTAACAGGCAAGACATATGCCTGCTTTGAGCCTGCGCTTGACTACGTGGTAGTTAAGTTCCCTAAGTGGGCTTTTGACAAGTTTGTATATGCCAAGAGAACACTTGGTACCCAGATGAAGGCTACCGGTGAGGTTATGGCTATGGGTACAAGCTTCGAACAGGCTATGATGAAGGCTGTAAGATCAATTGAACTCGGCGTTGACTCCATGAATCTTAAGAAGCTTGAGAGCGTATCAACAGAGGAGCTTCTTGAGAAGCTCAGTACAGTTGACGATGAGCGTTCATTCCAGGTTTATGAAGCACTTAAGCGCGGAATAACAGTAGATCAGCTTCATGACATAACAATGATTGACAAGTGGTTCCTTAACAAGCTTCTCAACATGGTAAACCTTGAAAAGTGGCTTGCAGACGGTGAGCTTACAGAAGAAAAGTATCTCACAGCAAAGAACTACGGATATCTTGACAGTACAATCGAGAGAATGAGCGGACAGAAGTGCCCGATGCACAAGACAGCCGTATTCAAGATGGTTGATACATGTGCCGGTGAGTTCAAGGCTGAAACACCGTACTTCTACTCAACATTTGATGAGGAAAATGAAGCAAAGCAGTTTATAGACAGAACAGACACAGGAAAGAAGAAGGTAATAGTTTTCGGTTCCGGTCCTATCAGAATCGGTCAGGGTATCGAATTTGACTACTGTTCAGTTCACTGCGTATGGACTCTCAAGGAGCTTGGCTACGAAGCCGTAATATGCAACAACAACCCTGAAACGGTTTCAACTGACTTTGATACAGGTGACAGACTTTACTTTGATCCGCTTACAAAGGAAGACGTTGAGGCAATTATCGAAACTGAGCAGCCGTACGGTGTAGTTGTACAGTTCGGCGGTCAGACAGCTATCAAGCTTACAAAGCATCTTTCTGACATGGGCGTCAATATTCTCGGTACACAGGCTGACAGCATTGACGCAGCTGAAGACAGAGAGAGATTTGATGAGATTCTTGAAAAATGCGGTATTCCTCGTCCGCAGGGTCACACTGTAATGACAGCTGAGGAAGCTGTTGCAGCAGCTGAAGACCTTGGCTATCCGGTACTTATGAGACCTTCATACGTTCTTGGCGGTCAGAATATGATTATCGCTCACTCTGAGAAGGATATCGTCGAGTACATGGGTATTATCACAAGAACCATGATAGAAAACCCTGTACTTATAGACAAGTACATGATGGGTACTGAAGTTGAGGTAGATGCTATCTGTGACGGAAAGGACTTCCTTATTCCTGGTATTATGGAGCACATTGAACGTGCCGGCGTACACTCAGGCGACTCTATTTCAGTATATCCTGCACAGACACTCTCAAAGAAAATCAGAGAGACAATTATCGACTACACAAGAAAGCTTGCACTTGAGCTTAAGGTAATCGGTCTTGTAAATATCCAGTACGTTGTTTACAACAACGAAGTATACGTAATCGAAGTAAATCCGCGTTCATCAAGAACAGTACCTTATATCAGCAAGGTAACAGGCATCCCTATGGTTGATATCGCTACCAAGCTCATGTTCGGTGCCACACTTAAGGAACTCGGATATGAAAGCGGTCTCTATCCTGAAGGAGACTATGTTGCAGTCAAGGTACCTGTATTCAGCTTTGAAAAGCTTCATGACGTTGATACAATGCTCGGACCTGAAATGAAGTCCACAGGTGAGTGTCTCGGTATCGCACACACATTTGAGGATGCTCTTCTCAAGGGACTTGTTGCTGCCGGATTTGACCTTAAGAAGGAAGGCGGCGTGTTTATCACTGTACGTGATACTGACAAGCAGGAGGTTATCGCCATCGCTGACAAGTTCGCACAGATGGGATTTGATCTCTATGCAACATCAGGAACAGCCGGCGTTCTCAACAGAAACATGATAGCTACCAACCACGTAAACAGAGTTTCCGAGGCAGAGCCGAACGTTATGAACCTTCTCGAAAGCGGTAAAATTCACTACGTTATTTCAACATCTGAAAAAGGTCGTCTTCCTGCAAGAGACAGCGTAAAGATGCGCCGTAAATCAGTTGAACGTTCAATCTGTTCACTCACAGCCATCGATACAGCCAAAGCTCTTGCCAACGTTCTCCAGACAAACAGAACTATTGACGACGTAGAACTTGTTGACATTACGAAAATATAATTACATTATTTGTGAAATATATAGAATATCATACAAGATATTTGACTATACGGCGCTTGTAGATATTACAAAAATATGATATAATAGTAAATGATGCAGGGTGATACTGTTTTGTGCGAGTGCGCAGAGCTTTGCAGGCACCCTGCATTTTTCATTATGCAGAAAAGGAATGAAGTAAAATGAAATATACTCAGGGAAAATATCTCCTTCTTGAGAAGAAGACTCTTGCATGCGGGATATATGACTTTACAATTTACTGTCCTGAAATAGCTGCCATAGCTTCAGAGGGTCAGTTTGTTAATATACTTCCTGAGGGACATACCCTCAGAAGACCGATATCAATCTGCGGGATTGACAAGGAAAAAGGTACACTCAGAATCGTATTCATGGCCAAAGGCGACGGTACTGCAAGGATTGCTGACACCCAGAAGGGCGGAAACCTTGATATAGTCGGACCTCTCGGACACGGATTTACAGTGGAAAAGGTTTCAGGAAAGACAGTTCTTACCGGCGGCGGTATAGGCGTTCCTCCGCTTCTTCCTCTTGCAAAGTACTACGGCAGCAGCGCTGTTGTAATACTCGGTTTCAGAAGTGCCGATGCAGTGATACTCAAAAAGGATTTTGAGGCAACCGGTGCAGAGGTAATTATATGTACTGATGACGGTTCATACGGTATTCACGGTATGGTTACTGAACCTCTTAAGGAAAAAATCGGAGAGGCTTCCCAGGTTCTTTCATGCGGACCTATCCCGATGCTTAAGGCAGTCTCAGCAGTTTCAGAGGAAAACGGAGTACCTTGCCAGGTATCCCTTGAAGAAAGAATGGGCTGCGGCGTCGGCGCATGTCTTGTATGTGCATGCAGGGTAAAAAAGAACGGCGAAGAACGTTTCGGACATGTCTGCAAGGACGGTCCTGTATTTGATTCCAGGGAGGTAATGTGGTAATGGCTGATCTTTCAGTAAAAGTAGCAGGTGTTGAATTTAAGAATCCTGTAATCCCTGCTTCAGGTGTATTTGGCTACGGCCGCGAATATGAAGAATTTTATCCGCTTTCAAAGCTTGGCGGTATTTCAACAAAGGGTACAACCGGTCAGCTCAGAACCGGCAACCCTGCACCGAGAATTGCTGAAACTCCTATGGGTATGCTTAACTCAGTAGGACTTCAGAATCCGGGAATAGACAGATTCATAAGCTATGAGCTCCCGAATCTTATGCAGAAGGACACAGTTATCATCGCAAATATCGCTGGCTCAACTCCTGAAGAGTGTGCCGAGGTAGCAGCAAAGCTTGACAAAACAGATGTTCATATGATAGAGCTTAACATCTCATGTCCTAACGTAAAGCAGGGCGGAGCAGCCTTCGGTGTAACATGTGAGGGAGCTTCTGCCGTAACAAAGATTGTCAGAAACGCAACAAAGAAGCCGCTTATCGTAAAGCTCTCGCCAAACGTTACGGATATTGCATCAATTGCAAAGGCTGTTGAAGCAGAGGGCGCTGATTCGGTTTCACTTATAAACACTCTTCTCGGAATGAGAATTGATATAAACACAGGCAGACCGGTGCTCAGAAACAACTGCGGCGGTATGTCAGGTCCTGCAGTATTTCCGATAGCTGTACGTATGGTATGGCAGGTTGCAAATGCTGTAAAGATTCCTGTAATAGGCATGGGTGGTATTTCATCAGGCCGCGATGCCATCGAGATGATGATGGCCGGAGCTTCAGCTGTTCAGGTTGGTGCAGCTATAATTACAAATCCGTATGCTCCGGTTAACATAATAGACGAAATGAATCAGTTCCTTGACGAAAAGGGAATTAAGTCAGTAAGTGAGATTATCGGTTCAGTTAAACCGTGGTAACAGGAGGACGGACTGTGAAGATAATGTCAGTTGACTTCGGTGATTCACGAACAGGTCTTGCGATGTGTGACAAGACAGAGTTTCTTGCTTCACCTCTCGGAGTTATAGAAGAAAAGGACTTCGATAAATGCATAGAAAAAGTTGCTGCTGCCGCAAAGGAAAACGGCGCTGAGGAAGTTGTTGTAGGCTACCCGAAAAATATGAACAATACAATCGGCGAGCGTGCACAGAAGTGCCAGCTCTTTGCAGACAGACTTTCAGAGCTTGTGGACGTTCCGGTTAAGCTCTGGGACGAGAGAAGCACAACTGTTTCTGCTCATTATTACCTTAATCAGACTAATACCCGTGGCAAAAAGAGAAAGGCTGTTGTTGATGCTGTTGCAGCAACAATCATTCTTGAGAGCTATATGGGTTATAGAAAAAATTTATAAACTTATAAAAATTTAAGAGGATGAGGTTTTATGAAAAAATTTATGGCGTTTACTGCAGCGCTGCTTATGACTGCTTCGCTGTCTGTTCCGTTCGCTTATGCAGAGGACGAAACAGATGCAGCAGACACTGGATCTGCAGTAACAACCGAAAGCGGTGAAACATCTGAAACACCTTCTGAAGAAGAGGCAGAAGAGGAAGAGAAGGCGGATGAAGATGAAAAGCCGGCAGTTGACATGACAAAGTGGCATTTGTCTGCTTCAAAGCCTGCTGAAGGTATTCTCACAGATGATGCTGAAAACAAAGAATATGTTTTTAAGATTGTCAATCCGGGCGGAGAAAAGCGTGGAGGAACAGACAAGTGGGATCTTCAGTTCAGAATCAAGGGACTTTCCATTGAGAAGGACCATGAGTATACAATCAGATACTGTATCTCATCAGATTACGCAGGAAGCTACTACACAAAGATTTCAAATCCGAATTCTGAGACAGTAGGTTCTGCAACTGCAGGTGAAGTATGGCATAATCAGTATGGTGTGTCAACAATAAAAAGCTATGTACAGGGCACTATTCAGAGAGATGCTGATACGGATTACAGCAAGGCATGGGACAATCAGCCGATTGACAAGGGCGATACTCTTAATGTAACATGTAACTTTACCGGTATCGAATCACTCCCTGAGGCAGAATGGTGTTTCTTCCTCGGCGGTGCAGGACAGACAACTTCAACTGACTGTTTCACACCGGGAACAACTGTACGTTTTACAAATCTGGTTCTTAAAGACAATACCACAGGTGAAACTCTTGTGGAAGCTTACCCGTATGTAATGAGTGACGTTAAGGGTGATATTGACGGTGACGGTGCTGCAGATCTTACAGACCTTTCACTTATGTGTCTCGCTATGGTAGGAGACAAAAACCTTGATGACGCTCAGCTTGACAGATGTGATGTTGACGGTGACGGAAAATTCCGTCTTGCCGATGTTGCACACTTCAGACAGTATCTTTCAAAGGTTATTGAAGAACTCTGATAAATATTATTCATGTCCCCGGGGTGTGAATAAAACATAAACAACAGCAAAAGAAGAGAACGCAGGATTTTTTTCCTGCGTTCTTTTTGCGTTTACATATATGTTTACATTATTTATTTCTGACCGTAGTAAGCGTCAGGACCGTGTTTTCTTAAGTAATGCTTGTCCTGCAGCCAGTCAGGGGCAGGTACGGCATCTCTGTTAAGCTGTTCCGTGAGCAGAGCCATACGCGACACCTCTTCAAGAACAACGGCATGGTATACTGCAGCAGCAGGATCCTTTCCCCATGTAAAAGGACCATGGCTTGCGCAGATAACGCCCGGAACCGCCTTTACGTCAAGATTTCTCTGAGTGAAGGTTTCAATGATAACCGAGCCTGTATTTCTCTCGTAGTCCTCGTCGAGCTCTTCCTTTGTAAGCTCTCTTGTGCACGGAATGCTTCCGTAGAAATAATCAGCATGAGTTGTACCGTAGCACGGTATATCTCGTACGGCCTGAGCCCATGCCACAGCATGAGTGCTGTGGGTGTGGACTATACCGCCGATCTGCGGATATTTTTTATAAAGCTCAAGATGTGTTCTGGTATCGGATGAAGGATTTAGATTTCCCTCGACTATGTTTCCTTCAAGATCAAGAGCAACAAGATTTTCCGGAGTAAGGTCATCGTATTCAACTCCTGAGGGCTTGATAACAACTATCCCTGTTTCCCTGTCGATGCCGGAAACATTACCCCAGGTAAATGTTACAAGGTTTCTCTTCGGAAGCTCCATATTGGCTTCATAGACTTTTTTTCTTAATTCCTCAAGCATAACGGACCTCACTTAAGCTTCCATACAAGATCATTTACAAGGAGCTCATGCTCAAGTGCTTCAACTGTTGTGTCCTTTGTGATATGAACACACTCGATATCCATCATTCTTGCCCAGTCAGTCATCTGCTCGGCTGTTACGTCCATACTGAGAACAGTGTGATGTGCGCCGCCTGCGCAGATCCAGCATTCGAGGCCTGTTCTGAGGTTCGGCTCTGCCTTCCACATTACTCGTGCAACAGGGAGGTTAGGCATTTTCATAACAGGCTTAACGCATTCGATATCCTGGATGATGAGTCTGAATCTTCCGCCCATATCAATAAGGCTTACGACAATAGCCTTTCCGGCTTTTCCTTCAAACACAAGTCTTGCAGGATCCTTTTCATTCATGCCGATGCCGAGGTGATGAGTTTCTATTCTTGGTCTGCCTTCAGCGAGGCTCGGGCATACTTCAAGCATATGTGCGCCAAGGCTGTATTCACTGCCCGGAACAAGGTGATATGTGTAGTCCTCCATGAATGCAGAGGCACCGTTTCCGTTCTCACCCATAACCTTCATAACAGATGTGAGTGCTGAAACCTTCCAGTCGCCTTCACCGCCGTATCCGTAGCCCTTTGACATAAGGTGCTGGCTTGCAAGACCAGGGAGCTGTTCCATACCGTAGAGGTCCTGGAAAGTGTTGCTGAATGCACTGCATTTTTCACGCTTCATCATTTTTTCCATTGCAATTTCTTCTCTTGCCTGGTATCTGATGGCGTCAGTATTTTCAGTTGCGATGTCGTATTCTGACATGTAAACTTCCATAAGAGCGTCAATTTCAGCATCAGTTACAAGTGACATCTCCTTAACAAGGTCGCCTGTAGCCCAGGTGTTTACCTGCCAGCCGAATTTCTTCTGCGCTTCAACCTTGTCACCCTCAGTAACTGCTACGTCACGCATATTGTCACCGAAACGCATTACTCTCAGGTTCTTTGAAAATGCAGCGCCGACTGCTGTTCTCATCCATGAAGCAAGTCTTTCATGTACATCTTTGTCCTGCCAGTAGCCGGCTATAATCTTGCGTGCACTGCGTAGTCTTGCACCGATAAATCCGTGTTCTCTGTCACCGTGTGCTGCCTGGTTGAGGTTCATGAAGTCCATATCAATTTCCTCGTCAGGTATCTCACGGTTGTACTGTGTGGCAAAGTGACACCATGGCTTCTGAAGAAGAGCAAGACCGTTAATCCACATCTTGCTTGGTGAGAATGTATGGCACCATGTAATGATTCCTGCACACTCATCCCTGTAGTTTGCTTCCTTTATAACGTCACTGATTTCGTCGCTGCTCTTTGCCGTAACCTTGTACTTAACAGGGTAAGGGAGCTTCTCTGAAAGCTTCCGGGCCATTTCCTCAGCTCTCTGAGCAACAGTGTTCAGAACATCTTCACCATATAAAAGCTGTGATCCTACAACAAACCAGAATTCGTAATTTTTCATAATATAATCTCCTTAATTACAGTGATTTAACAGCTGCAGCTTCCGCAGCAAGTCCGTTTTTGTATATTTCCATGTATTTTTTAAATCCGTCAGCATCTTCAGGGTCAGGTTCAAGCACTGAGCTTTCGGCATCTCTGAAAACTTCTTCACTGAGAAATTTTTCAAGCGGAGTTTCAGTATCCCTGCAGAGCATGTATGCGGCAAGAAGTGCCATACCGTACGGACCGCCTTCACCGGCAGTTTTCATTACTGTTACCGGTGCGCCGCATGCTGCAGCGAGGTATTTCTGTCCTACTACAGGAGTCTTGAAGAGACCTCCGTGACCTGTGAGTGAATCAATTTTTACATTTTCTGCTGAGAGAATGTCCATGCCGATTTTAAGTGTTGAGATGGTGGAGTAGAGCATGGAGCGAATGAGATTTGCGAGGCTGAATCTGCTTTCGGCATTTCTTATTACCATCGGACGGCCTTCATCAAAGTGGGTGACACTTTCGCCGGCAAGGTAATTGTATACGGTTACACCGCCGCAGTCAGAATCTCCTTCGAGGCTCTTCTCATAAAGAAGCTGGTAAATGCTGTTGTCCGGTTCGTTTCCGGTAACAAGTGAAACAGTTTCCTTAAGTATTCCAACCCAGGCATTCATGTCATTTGTGCAGTTATTGCAGTGGACCATGGCAACAGGCTTTCCGGCAGGAGTTGTTACCAGATCTATTTCAGGATAGACCTTCGAAAGTTCCTTTTCAAGAACAATCATCGAGAAGACGGAGGTTCCGGCTGATACATTGCCTGTACGGGCGGCAACTGCATTTGTGGCAGTCATTCCGGTTCCTGCGTCACCTTCAGGAGGTGCAAAAGGAATACCGGGTTTCAGCTTTCCTCCAAGCAGCTCCGCACCCTTTTCCGTCAGTCTGCCGGCATCAGCACCTGCAGGGAGAACTGCAGGAAGAACGTCGCGCAGTCTGATGCTGCAGTTCCTTTTCTTCATAAGTTCATCGAATTTTTCAGTAAGGTCCTGACGGTAGTCGCACGTGCTGCTGTCGACAGGGAAGATACCCGAAGCATCACCTACGCCCACTGCATTGACGCCGGTGAGCATATAGTGAATATATCCGGCCAGTGTTGTTATATGTGCAATCTCTGAAACATGTTCCTCTCCGTTGAGTATTGCCTGATAAAGATGTGCTATACTCCAGCGCTGCGGAATGTTGAAGCTGAAAAGCTCAGTCAGTTCCTCAGCAGCCTGTCCGGTAACTGTATTCTGCCATGTACGGAACGGAACCAGAAGATTCCAGTCCCTGTCAAATGCAAGATATCCGTGCATCATGGCGGATATTCCGACAGCATCAATATCTTCCGTGTCAGTTTCTGAAAGTGATTCACGGAGTCCCTTCCAGCACTCGTCAAGTCCGTAGGTCCATATTTTGTTTATATAGCTGCTCTTCCAGGTGCTGTCACCTGAAGAAACAGGTCTGAATCTGTCGTCAATTACAACGGCTTTGATTCTTGTTGATCCAAGTTCTATTCCAAGACATTTTCTGAATTTACTATTTCCCATTTTTTAATCTCCTGTGCATAATCAGCGGCCTGATTTGTTCTTTCCTGAGAGTACAATACTCTGGATTACGATAAAGATACAGATCATTGAAGCAACTGTGATATTTGTCCACCATGCATCATCAAGTCCGAGTGAGGATACGATGTTCTTGATTGTGCTGAGGGACATAACCCCGAACAGTGTGCCTATGATATTTCCTGAACCTCCGGTAAGCATCGTGCCGCCGATGATTGAGGAAGCGATTGCATTCATTTCCGCACCGCTTGCGTGTGAAGGCGAACCTGAACCAACATGAAGGAAGTATACAAATCCGCCTACGCCTGCAAGAAATCCGCAGATAAGATATGCAAAGAACTTTGTACGCTTTACGTTGATACCGAGCATATTTGCACTCTGACTGTTTCCGCCGACAGCATAGAAGCCTCGTCCGAGTCTGAACCATCTGAGAAGTATGAAGAGCGCTGCAACAACAAGAAGTGCGACAACGACACCAATCTCAATATACGCCTGAATAAAGTTTCCGTTTTTGTTGTAAGAGCCGATTCCAGGAAGAAGAATACGTGTGTTCTTGAGTGCCTGGAACTGTTCATTCACAACGTTGAACTGAGTGCTGTTTACAATTGTTGTCATGCCTCGTGCAAAGAACATGCCGGCAAGTGATACTATGAACGGCTGTACGTCAAGGTAGGCGATGAGAAAGCCCTGTACAAGTCCGAAGAGTGTCCCGATGCCGAGGGCTATAAGTACAGAAGTGAAAACGTTTCCGCCTTTGAAGTCAAGATTTACTGCACAGCACATACAAACAAGGGAAGTAACTGCACCGACAGAGATATCAATGCCTCCTGTCATCATTACAAGGCTCATACCGCATGATATGATAATAAGAGCTGCATTTTCATTTAAAATATTGAAGAAGGACTGCGGTTTTGTAAAGCCGCCTCCGAGAAACATTACAGCTCCAAGGTACATTACGAGGAAAACTGCAATAGTGATGGCAAGGAGTAAATTTGAGTCAGTAAGCTTCTTTTTTACTTTCATTTAATTTGCCTCCTTTGCAGCTGACATTTTTTTCTTTAACGAAGAAAGCTTTTCGCGAACTACAGGTGCACTGAGTACTACAAGAATAATAACAACAACTGCCTTGTATGCAGGAAGCGCACTTGAAGGAACGTCGAATTTAAAGAGAGTTATTGTAAGGAACTGAATAACATATGCACCGATAACTGATGCAGCCATGTTGAACTTGCCGCCGCTGAGAGCGTTTCCGCCGAGTGCAACAGCGAGGATTGCGTCCATCTCAATATCCTTTGCGATAACTGAGTAGTTGATAGTGGAGAGACGGCTTACCTTGATAAAGCCGGCTACAGCTACACAGAAACCAAGTATAACATAAGTTATAAACTTGATGAACTGCGGATTGATACCGTTGAGTCTTGAAGACTCGGCGTTTATACCTACAGCCTGTGTGAAGAGTGAGAGCTTTGTGAATTTAAGCACAAGAGCTGTTATTATCATAAATATAACTGCGATAAATACAGGGGAAGGAATCGGAACACCAGGGAAGAAATTACCGAAGTATCCGAACTGAGGCTCACTTATGATAGGAAGCTGGTTTCCGTTGATCCATGCTGCAATCGAACGTCCTGCAGTAAACAGAATGAGTGTCGCAACCATCGGCTGAAGTCTGAAGTAAGCAACGAGAACACCATTGAATGCGCCGAAGAGCATTGCAACAACGCAGCATACAAGAAAAGCCACGATTATAGGTGCGTGCATGGTCTCAGGTCTTGCTTCAGTTCCGCAGAGAACACGTAAAACAACGCTTCCTGCAAGCGCAATGGCAGCACCTACAGAGATATCCTGTCCGCCTGATGCAGCAGTTACAAGTGTCATGCCTATTGAGAGTATAACAAGCTCCGATGCGTTGTCGAGGATTGTTATAATATTACCCTTTAAAACAGGGTTTCCGAGACTGTTTGTACCAATCTCTATTCTGAAAAATGACGGATCCGCAATAAGATTGAAGAGCACAAGAACAAGAAGTGCCGTAATCGGAATAAAAATCTGTTTCCTTATCAGTCTGATAAAGAAGTTCTGATCCGCTGATAGTTTATTCTGTGCCATTACTTCTTTACACCTCCGGCTATTGTTGACATAATCTTTGTCTGTGTCAGATCCTCGCCGGTAAGCTCTCCGACAACGTGTCTGTCGCGCATTACAACGAGGCGTTTGCATACGTGAAGCATTTCGTCAATTTCAGAAGAGATGAAAGTAACGCTTTTTCCTTCAGCAGCAAGCTTAAGTACAAGTTTCTGAATTTCAAGCTTTGTACCTACATCGATTCCTCGCGTAGGTTCGTCAAGAATAAGATATACCGGATTTGCAAGAAGCCATCTGGCAAGTATTGCTTTCTGCTGGTTACCGCCTGAAAGTGATTTTATAGGGGTTTCAGGTGATGCAGTTTTAATACCCAGAAGCTTAATGTAATCGTCTGCAAATTTGTCTGCATCAGATTTTGAAATCGGTCTGAACATTCCCTTCATAACCTGAAGTGCAAGTATTATGTTGTCCTTAACAGAAAGATCACCGATAATACCGTCACGCTTTCTGTCTTCAGGAAGGTAGCATATACCGAGTTTCATAGCATCAAGAGGTTTTCTTACAGTAACCTCTTTTCCGTTCATTTTTATTTTTCCGCCGGTGATTTTGTCGGCACCGTAGATGGCACGTACTGATTCGCTTCGTCCGGAGCCGAGAAGTCCTGTGAATCCGTTTACTTCGCCCTTTCTTATTCTGAAGTCAAAAGGATTAACTCCGGCCGCGCTTGAAAGTCCTTCGGCCTCGAATACTGCCGGCATTGAATTGTCTATAGTATCAGCTATTTCCTCCTGTTTTATGTCCTCAAAGCTGTCAAGCTCCTTGCCCATCATTTTTGAAACAAGCTGAACTCTCGGAAGCTCACTGATAAGATAGTCACCGACAAATGTTCCGTCTCTCAGTACTGTGATACGGTCGCATACTGAGTATACCTGGTCGAGGAAGTGAGTAACGAATATGATACCTACTCCGCGGGACTTAAGGTCAGTCATAAGTCTGAAGAGCTTCTCAACCTCACGTTCATCAAGTGAGGAAGTAGGCTCGTCAAGTATAAGTACCTTACAGTCCATATCCACCGCTCTTGCGATGGCAACCATCTGCTGAACTGCGATGGAGCAGTCTGAAAGCTGCTGGTCAGGTGCTGCAGGAATCTGAAGAGAATCAAGCAGCTTCTTTGCATCCGCATTCATCCTTCTCCAGTTTGTAAGCATTTTTCCTGTACGGCCTATGTACATATTTTCAGCAACAGTCAGGTTAGGGCACAGTGTGATTTCCTGATACACCGTACTGATTCCTGATTTCTGTGCGTCCTGTGTGGAATTAATTGTAACAGGCTTTCCGTCCAGATATATATTTCCGGCATCCTTCTGATAAACCCCGGTAAGTACCTTAATAAGGGTTGATTTTCCGGCACCGTTTTCACCCATCAGGGCGTGTATTTCTCCTCTGTGCAGTGTAAACTGAACGTCAGAGAGGGCTTTGACACCAGGGAATTCCTTGCAGATTCCCTCAAGCCTCAGGATTACGTCATCCTGCATGAATAACCGCCTCCGTTCTTTGAATTGCAAGCAGAAAAAAGGCGGCACGAAAACAAGGATTTATATATCCATATATTCATAGCCGCGCTTTTTATATATGATTTTAAAAAAACATTATGTGTTCAGATATAATGATAATCAGATACCGTACTGATCTACGTCTGCCTGAGTGATTGTGGAAGCATCGAATCCCTTTTCGTCCATGATTACTCTCTTTTCAGAAGGAGCTTTTCCGGCTTCGAGTCCGCGGATGATTTCGTCAATCTTTTCAGCCTGGAAAGGATTGCACTGTCCGTCATAGTTCCAGTTCTTTTTAAGGAGCTCTTCAAGTGCCCACTTGTTACAGTCAAATCCCATAACTACAACATCCTTGCCAACACCGTGTGAGATGTTTGCCTTGTCAAGAGCTGCAACGGCGCCCTTTGCCATATCGTCGTTTTCAGCATAGATTACGTTGAACTTCTTGCCGGAGTCAATAACTGACTGAACAATCTGCTGCGATGTTTCAGCGTTCCACTCTGCTGTCTGCTGGGTAACAAGGTTCCATGAAGCATCCTTCTTAACCATTTCGTCAAGAGCCTTTGTACGGCCGATCTGTGCAGATGAACCCACAACACCCTGGATGTGAACTACGTTATATTCGGAAAGCTTCTGTGAAGCGAGCCAGTCAACAGCTGTCTGGCCTTCCTTTTCCATATCTGAAACGATGGAAGCCTCGTAAAGACTTTCGTCTGCATCAATAGTACGGTCAAAAAGAATTACCTTGATTTCCTGTGCCTGTGCATCCTTCAGAACTGAATCCCAGCCTGAAGTACTTGCTGCGGAAATAAGGAGATAGTCTACTTCGTTCTGGATAAATGTCTGTGCTGCGGCAATCTGTTCCTCGTTCTTGAGGCTGTATGCAAATGAAGCGGCATATCCGTTTGCTTCACAGAATGTTGACTTCATATCCTTGTCGTTTGCGTTTCTGTAACCTGATTCGTTAGGATCATTGTTGATGATACCAACCTTTATAAGTTCACCTGAGGATGTATTGTTTCCGGCAGGCGCACCGTTGTTTGATGCTGATGAATTGTCTGCAGCCGGACCGCATCCTGTAAATGCAGTGAGTCCGAGTGTGAGACTGAACAGTAAAGCTAATGTTTTTTTCATTTTCATGGTTTTCCTCCTGATCTCTTTAAAAAAAGATAAATTAAATAAAATTATTCCCGCAATATGAGAATAACAGTTCCTTACACATACAAATTTATGATTTCTGTTATTATCTCATCAGGTTGTTTTAATTTTAACATAATACACTAACTTATTTCAAGAACTAAAATTACTATAATGTTTTTAATGATATTGTGCATAATCTACAAATTGTATGTAAAAATTAGTGCTCATAGCTCAAAGTTGTGTACATATCATTGACAAACATGTTTTTTAGATGTATTATATTTGTATGAAGAAACGTAAGGAGTTGTATTTGATTTGAAAAAATACGAAATGCTTTCAGCAGAACTCAAAGAGGGCATTCATTCAGGAAGATATCCTGAAGGAAAAAGCCTGCCTACTGAGGAAGAGCTTTCAGCCAGATACGGTATGAGCCGCCAGACTGTAAGAAAAGCTCTCCAGATTCTTGTGAACGAAGACCTTATAGTAAAAAGACAGGGAAGCGGCTCTGTGGTAAAGGGACGCAGCAGCAGTCCGCGCAGTCATATAATTGCAGTAGTTGCCACATATATAGATGACTACATTTTTCCCGGTCAGCTCAGAGCAGTAGAGTCAGTTCTCTCAGCAAACGGATACACACCTGTCCTTGCAGCTACGGGAAACAGAGTATGCAGCGAGAGAACTATACTTGAGGACCTTCTTAACAAGCCTATCGACGGATTCCTTATAGAAGGAACAAAAACAGCAATGCCTAATCCGAACTTCGATTTGTATTCAAGACTGTTCAAGCGCCGTATACCGGTTGTATTCTTTAACAGCTACTATCCTGAGCTTCCGGGTACAATATCAGTCTGTGCTGACAACAGAAGCGGCGGATACGAGATTGTAAACTACCTGCTTCAGAAGGGTCACGAACGAATTGCCGGCCTTTTCAAGAGTGATGACATTCAGGGCCATCAGAGATATCTCGGATATATTTCAGCACTCAGGGATGCAGGCAGGATTGTGGGTGATGAAAAGGTAATCTGGTATACTACTGAATCAAAGGAACAGATGTTTGCAAATCCTGAGGAACTTCTCAGACGCATAGGAGACTCAACGGCGGTTGTATGCTATAACGATGATATAGCTCTCAGACTTATAAGGACGCTTACACAGTACGGAAAGAGAATTCCTGAAGACATCGCTGTTGCAAGCTTTGACAACAGTAATTTCAGCGATATTTCACCGGTTACTATCACTTCAATGTCATACGACGACAGAAATATCGGATCAATTGCAGCAAGCAAGCTTATCGATATTATTAACGGAAAAAAGGTTACTTCAGAGTCTGTTCCGTGGACTCTTGCTGAGAAGGAAAGTACCTGAAATCAAGTTATTCATCTTTTATTTTGAAAGTTTTTGTGTGTAAAGTTTTATGAAAAACTGTTCGTAAAACAAAAAAGGATACTTCAGAAAACAGTTCTGAAGTATCTCTTTTTTTATCTTAACATAATCTGCGGTGACCCGCAGGTCGGCTAAAAATTGTCTGCTGCTGACTGCATGCCTGTGTTTAACGTTTAACCGTTCAGTATGCTGAGAGCTTTTTCGTATTTAAGCTTCCAGTTTGCTTTTTTTGCTGCTGCCTCAGGCGAATCGGAAAATATTCTTGTCTGGTCTGAGTTGTGGGCAATATCAGCAAGCTTGACTTCCTTTGCTATAGGATTGTCCTTTATTTTTTTTATGTATTCGAAGTAGTCCGTGTTTTTGTCATGTGTCAGGAGCTCGAGTGCATCAGTCACCTCAGGAGGAAAATCCTTCTTCAGATCCTCGACTGTAATATCAGTATCCTCAGCTACGTCATGAAGAAGAGCTGCGCACACTGAATATTCGCCTGTCATCTGCTCAGCAACATGAAACGGATGAAAAACGTACGGAACACCGTTGATGTCGTACTGTCCGTGATGTGCATCATAGGCGATTCTCATTGCCCTGCTTGTCAGTTCAGTGTAAATCATATACTGCCTCCGATACCTCAACTTCAAAAGGAAGGAGATCAAGTACCTGTGTCTTTACGTCAATTCCCGGATATACCTCTATGAGTCTGAGACCTGTTTCACAGAGTTCGAAAACACATCTTTCTGTAACATATAGCACTCTCTGTCCGTTTACAAGACCTCTTCGTGCAGAGAAGCTTATATTGCGTACCTTGTCAATAAACTTCGGAATTGAACCTTCCTTTGATACAGTTACAGTTCCGTTTTCGTCCTCTGAAACCTCAAGGCCCTTGGTGTTGAATGAAAGACAGAAAACCACAACAGGTGTTTTGGCTGTTATATTTGCAAATCCGCCTATTCCGGAAAAGGCGCCCGGACCGCGGTGAGAGTTTACATTTCCTTTTTTGTCCACTTCAAGAGCTCCCATGAAGCAGATGTTCAGTCCGCCGTTGTCATAGAGGTCGAACTGGTTTGCCATATCGTTCATTGACGCTGCACCGATCATGGCACCGAAAACCTTGCCTGAAGCAGGGAAACCGCCCACGCCTCCTGACTCGACTGTAAGTGTAATCTGGTCAAGCATTCCGCTTTTTCTTGCGTACTTTGAAACATTTTCAGGGATTCCGATACCTATGTTTACGATATCATCAGGCTTTAGTTCCTTTGCGGCACGTTTGCCGATAATTTTGGCAGCCGGATTTTTGTCAGGCTTTGTTGCAGTTCTCTTGGCAAGCATATCGCTCCAGTCCTGCCACTGTGAGTACGGTATTTCGAAGCTGCCTGTAAGTGATTCGTAGGCAGCATGACGCGGTTCAGGATCAACCTTTACAATTGCGTCAACCATGCAGCCAGGTATAATTGTATTTCTCGGACGGGAAGGAGTGCTGACGATTCTGTCAACCTGTACGATGACCTTGCCGTGATTTGCCTTTACGGCCTGACATATTGAGAGAGCATCACCTGACATATACATGTCGTCAAATGAGATATTTCCCTTGCTGTCAGCAGCTGTGCCCTTGATAAGAGCAACCTTTATCTTTGGAAGTCTGTAGTAGAGAAACTCCTCGCCGTCAACTTCGACGAGCTTTACAAGTGAGTTGTCCTTTGAAATTTTATTTATGCCGGGCCCCTCTATACGCGGATCAACGAAAATATCAAGTCCTACCTTTGAGAGAGCACCCGGAAGTCCGCCGGCCTGAGCACGTATCGCGTGTGAAATGCATCCGAGCGGAAGATTGTATGCTTCAAACCTGTCCTGCAGTACAAGCTTTTTCGTGCTCAGCATGGCACCAAAATGTCCGCAGATAAGCTTTTTTACGGCACCTTCCCTGATATAGCTTTCAGCATTTCTGTTTTCATCCCATTCACCGAAACCGGCGCTTGAAATTATTGTAAGGTTGTTAGGAGAACCGGTCTTACTGAATTTGCGGTATATAGCTTCATGAAGTTCAACAGGGTTTTCAATACCTACAAATGAATTGAGGCAGATAACGTCACCGTCATTTATAAGTCCGGCAGCTTCGTCAGCTGTCATTATTCTGTACATAAAAAATCTTACCTTTCTGAGTACGTTTATACCTGCTTGCAGGCATATATAATAAACGTCAGAATATTTTTGACGTTCATCATGAAAGGAGGCTGAAAAATTCAGACACCCGTTATCAGTATACACTATTATTATGCTTTTTTCAACAAGTAACAGAAAAAATATTTTTCACCTGCGGGTTTCAGGAAAAACTGCTTTATTATTTGCAGTGTATGTGGTATAATAGTATCCGGTGATTTGATAATGAAAGATCTGACAACCGGGAAACCCGGTAAATTAATTCTTGCTTTTGCTCTTCCTGTAGCACTGGGAAACATTTTTCAGCTCTGCTACAGCTTCGCTGACGTATGGATTGTCGGAAGCACGCTCGGAAATGACGCAATAGCAGCTGTAGGCTCAACTTCAACGCTTAACGACCTCATTGTCGGATTTCTTATAGGTCTGACAAACGGATTTGCTGTTCTGACAGGACAGAAGTTCGGAGCGGGAAATTATCCGCTTATGAGAAGGGCAGTCTCACATACCATCATGCTCGGACTTATTGTCTCGGCTCTGCTGACCGCATTCAGTACCGGATTTCTGAACGGTATTCTGCATCTTCTGAATATTCCTCCGGAACACTTCTCAAACGCATACGCATATGCAAAGGTAATACTCCTTGGAATGACATTTTCCATGATTTACAATATATGTGCAAGCGTGCTCAGAGCCATTGGCGATACGGTTACACCTCTTATTTTTCTCATTGTTTCCGCAGTTATCAACGTAATACTTGACTTTGTATTTATCAGGGGACTCGGTTTCGGCGTTAACGGCGCCGCATTTGCAACTGTCATTTCACAGGCACTGTCGGCAGCAGCCTGCGGGATATATATGTATGTACGCTATCCGATACTGCATATTCAGAAAACGGATTTTGTACCTGATATGACAATGGTACAGAGTCTTCTTGGCAGCGGCTTCTCCATGGGACTGATGAACAGCCTTGTTGCTTTCGGAACAGTGGCACTTCAGAGTTCAATCAACACATTCGGAACAAATATTATCGTTGCCCATACAGCTGCAAGAAAGCTGACAAGCCTCTTTATGATGCCGTTCGGCGTAATGGGAATGACAATGGCAGCCTACTGTGCCCAGAACTACGGTGCAAAAAAATATCCGAGAATCAGACAGGGTGTTTTTAAGGCAGTAAAGTACTGCTGGCTCTGGTGCATTATTCTGTTTGCTGTTATTTACACTGTTGTTCCGTATATGCTCATGATGATAACATCAACAGACAATCCTGAAATAATAAATACAGCCACACTGTATCTGAGGATAGACTGTATTCTCTATTTTGTGACTGCAGTTATATCTGTTTTCAGAAATTCACTTCAGGGTATAGGAGTACACAGAACTCCAATAGTTTCAAGCGGAATAGAGCTTGCCGGCAAAATTCTTGTCGTCATGTTTCTTACTCCGAAGGCAGGATACATGGGAATTATTCTTGCTGAACCGATAGTGTGGACCGTAATGGTTATTCCTCTCATAGTAAGACTTATGAATCATCCGGTTATGAAAAAGGCTGAAACAGAGCTTTGATAAAAAAACACCCCCGTGCTGAGTAAAAAGCAGTACGGGGGTGCAGTTTTTTTATGCAGTGTTTTTTATCGCGGCTGAACGTCTGCTGAATACCTGGACAGGTTTATCAGCTCTGTCCGGTGAGTCTGGACTTAAGAATGCAGATGTCTGCGATATTTACCTTTCCGTCAGAATTCATATCGGCAGCTGAAATGTTTTCCGGATTTTTAACTCCGGTAAAGTATGCGGTAAGTTCCGCAAGGTCAGCTGAAGTGATTTTTCCGTCCCTGTTAATATCACCGGCAGTTCCGGTCTGCGTGCTTTCGCTGAATGAAGCTGTTATGCTTACGGCCTTTGAGAGGGGAACAGTTATCGTAAGGTCACTGCCTGATGCATCTCCGCCCCATCCGGCAAATGATGAGCCCGGATCCGGGACTGCCGTAAGAGTTACAGGTGCGTCAGAAAGATACTGTGAAGTAAATACGGATGAAGAATCAGCTGTAAGACTGCTGACTTTAACCTTTCCTCCGCCGCTGACCTTTACGGTAACGGTCTGCATCTGACCGCTCAGACCAAGATACTTCTTCATCTGGTCCATACCGTATGATTTTCTCTGCTGGAAAAACGTTTTTATCTGACCGAGAATCTTGTTCTGATACTCTGATTTGTACTGTGAGCGGTAGCTTTCCGGATTTCCGTGAAAATATCCCCACCATCTTACCTGGCTGTCGGCAATAAGGCCGGCATAGTTTTTACTGTAGTAGTCAGCCATTTCGCCGGCTTTTTCAGAGGTTAGTATAGTGTTCGCAAGGTCAGAGTATGTATTTGCAAACTTTGCTCTGAATTCATCGTTCTTAAGAAGACTTAAAAACAGAGCAGTAGGCTGGTCCTTCTTTCCCTTTTCCATATGTGTGAAGCTGTTGTATGCGTATCCTTCAGTACCGCCGAAGTTCTCGTATGTCTGGCCCATTGTATAGTCAAGGTCATAGGTTATAAATCTCCAGCGTCCGTCAGTATATTTGTTGTCCGGGTCCTTTTCACCTGTACTCTTCCACACACCGTAGTTTCTGTTAGGCCAGTCGTATGTGCCGAGAAACAGACCGGCAGCATAGTGCTCAATCATGGAATCTATGTCAATGAAGCTGCAGACTTCGCTGTAGGCGGACCTGTCAGCAAGATTCATTGCTGCAAACCTGTCAGCTGTCTGAAGGAAATTATCCGTTTCCTCCTGAGGGCCTTCCTCGCGTTCTCCGCTTTTTATCATTGCGACATCCTGTTTGCGTACACCGTAGTGTGTTTCAGTGAAGTAGTCAGAGAGCTTTTCTGTTATCTCATAAAGTCCCCAGTACTCGCCGTTGAGGAATACAACGCACGGTCTCATTTTCTGTGTTGTAATTCCGTCCATATCCTTCAGCAGCTTCTGCGCGAATCCGTCGCGGAGACGTTCCTCGCTGCTTGCTGACCTGAGGGAAACTGAGTCGTATTTATCCACAGTTTTTCCGTTATATCCGGTGTTGTCCGGTATAAGAGGGAGATTTATTTTTGAAGCGCCGTACTCAGAACGGGCAAAAAGATTAAAGCTTTTCTGTGCATGGTTTCTTGTTGATGCGCCCTTTATGCGGATGCCCATGTTCTGTTCAAGGGACAGACTTCCGTTTTCGAAGAGTGAAACGGTTACCTCGCGCTCCCAGTCACTGCCCTTTGAAAAATAATTGCACTTGTTGTCAGTGTCCCATACGCTCTTGTTCGGCTTGTAGTCTCCGCTCTGTCTCCAGTTCATATACTGACGTCCCGTAACATAAATGCCCTTTTCAGGACCAAAGAAGTTTTCAGGATCAGATACAAGAGAGATAACGGTCATATCGCTGTACTGCGAAAGTTTTCCTGAAGTAATAAAGTACGTTGCTGAAACAGTACTGCTGAATTTTCCGTCCTGACCTTTTGCGGCAGCGCGTACAACCGTTGCCTTGTCGACGTTAAATGAAGGCTTTCTGAAGCCTATTCCTCTTGAAACGGAGATATCAGTTTCGCCTTCCTCGTAGTTTGCGTATATGTTTGGCTCCTGAGAGCGGTCCTTAACCGTAACCGGTCCGCTGTATACCTGAGCTGAGGATGATGTGGCAGGGTCAGAGCCGTCAAGTGTATAGTAAACCGTAGTTCCTGCCGGTGCTGTAACGGAAAGGGCAAAGTCAGTTCCGTAGAAACCGGAAGCCTTTGAGAATGAAAAGTCGGAGGCCAAGCGGTCTTAGGAAGACAAACCAAATGATCAACTCCTTGGCTCACAGAACGACATGGCTACGATCCGACTTAGAGCCGTCAAGTGTATAGTAAACCGTAGTTCCTGCCGGTGCTGTAACGGAAAGGGCAAAGTCAGTTCCGTAGAAACCGGAAGCCTTTGAGAATGAA
>JAZUIH010000003.1:0-17577 GCA_045642145.1 Oscillospiraceae bacterium
CCGCCGCCACCGCCGCCGGTGTTGAACTGAAGATCATTCTTCTTAACGTTAGCCTTACCGCTTGAACGGTAACCTTCGATGTTGAGAGCAACTTCGTACATAAGACCCATCTTCATGCCGGTTTTTTCCCATGCAGCGAAGTGATCTGATACTGAGATAGTACCCTTGAGGTTCTTCATTGCATTAACCTGGGCAGGATTTGTCTTGTTTACGCTCCAGTACTGTTCAAATGTTTCAGTACCGTGAATTGAAGGCTGGTTTACACGTGTTGATGTGTAGATATCATATGTCTTTCCGTCTGAGATAACTGTACCCTTACCGCCGTTGATTCCCGGTGGTCTCCAGTCGCCCCATGCTTCTACGATGTAGTATTCAACGGTTGGCTGTTCTGTCCATCCGTATACACACATGTAGGAGTTCCCCATTGGCTGGTAGTCAACATCATATTCGATTTTGATTCCGCCGTAGTCCTGGTATTTCTTTGTGCTTCCGAGCTTCTTGCCTGTACGGAAGAGCGCGTTTTCGATATTGCTCCATGAACAGCTGAAACCGCCGTTTGAGCCAAGGTCCATTGAAGCCTGACCCTGTCCGTTCTGGTTCCAGAGTTCGTAGTCGTAGCCGTCTGCTGTTTTACCTGTCTTAACCTGATCAGCAGCGCGTACAACCATGATGTCACTTAAACTAATCAATCCTGACTGAGGAATCATACCCATTCCCATAGCCAGTGCCATGAAACCGCTTATAACTTTTTTGCTGTGTTTCATTTTTACCACCTCTTTCTGATGTACAGTATACAACTTTGCACATCTTTTGTCAAGTTCGATATAAAGAACACTCTTATTAAATGTCATTTGTACAGTTCGACTATTATTGCGTATTATTTTGATTTTCGTTACATCTCCGCAATATTTGATTTGTGCACTATAACAATATCATCACATCAATCATGCATCATTGAATGCTTTTTGACCGCTGATGGCACTTAGTACCGGATTTATGTTTTTTTCTTGACACAGTTTAATTAAACAAATACGTATTTAATTTAATTTTAAGTAAAGAAAGTACAAATAACACGTAAAGAAATTACCTCATCAGGTGCATTTTTTGCTTAATTTAAATAGTATATATACTCTTACGGCAGATTAACCACATGTGAAACAAATGAAAAATGTGATTACACTCTTCAAAATTTATACACATATAATATTTTTATGTATAACATTCTTTTCTGATTCCTTACATAAACCTATCACATAAAAGAGTAGAATATAAGTATAGACAAAAACAAAGCACACCACAGTGAAAAAGGAAAACCTGATTCACTGAATATACAGTAAAGTCAGCCGGGCACAGTATCCCCGGTTCAGTTTCAGAAAGGAAGCAGTAATTATGTTTGAAAACAAGTATAACTCAGAAACAAACACAAAAGAAACAGAGTACGTTCCTGTTCCGGAGGCAGATTACAGAAAGAGAAAATCATCAGGCGGATTTCTTAAGGCGTTTTCATGCATATGTCTCATGGCTGCAGTTTCCGCAGGTTCCATAGCAGGCTACAGATACTTCTCAGTACATGAAAATACAGACGTAAAACCGGATAAGTCAGCTGTTACAGAAAATATCAGACCGGCAGCACCGGTAAATACAGACTACGAGGTTGAAAGTCTTCTTCAGCTTTCAAAAAGCGAAGGCGCACTCACAACCCAGGAAATCTACCAGAAGGTACTCCCTTCAGTAGTTGGTGTAACATCGGTGTTTACATACCAGCAGCAGAATTCCTACGGGATGTTCGGATACGGACAGAACGGCAGTCAGGTCGGTGAGGTAAAGGGCACCGGCACAGGAATTGTAATGTCCGCTGACGGATACATTATAACAAACGCTCATGTAATTTATGATTCAAAGTACGGCGGAAAGGCTTCATCAGTAAGCATACTTCTGAGTAACAGGGAAGAATATGAAGCTGAGATTATCGGATATGACACACAGACTGATATCGCAGTACTGAAGGTACATGATGCTCCTTCACTGACAGCGGCTGAATTCGGTGACAGCTCTGCACTCAGCGTCGGTGACACAGCCCTTGCAATAGGAAATCCGCTCGGATTTGATCTCTTCGGCACACTTACAGTCGGATATATCTCAGGACTTAACAGAGAGATAGCAATGGATGACGCTTTAATGCATCTTATCCAGACTGATGCTGCCATCAACAGCGGTAACTCAGGCGGACCGCTTGTAAACGACAAGGGTCAGGTTATCGGAATCAACTCAATGAAACTCTCATCTTCATACACATCATCAGAGGCAACTATAGAGGGACTCGGCTTCGCCATCCCGATAAATGAAGCTCAGGCTATCGTTAATGACCTCCTTAACAACGGTTATGTAACAGGACGTCCGCAGCTTGGCATCTCATGTCAGAACGTTACATCAAGCCAGAACTCATCACTTTCAGGCATTAAGGTTCTCGGAATAAATGAAAACAGCGCTGCCGAGAAGGCCGGTCTTCAGGTCGGTGACGTTATAGTCGGCGCCAACGGTCAGCAGATTGGTACAATCAGCGAGCTCAACAAAATAAAAAATGAATTCAAAGCCGGTGACACACTTAAGCTCACTGTTATCAGAGAAAACAGATATACTGATATAAACATAGTTCTTGAGGAAGCTGCAGTTATGACCGAGGATGATGCGGAAAAGCAGAATGAACCTGCGCAGATTCCTGAGGATCAGTTCCGGGAAGAACCTGAATACGACGAAACTCCACACAGCGGTCAGCAGTACGGATTCGGAAACGGATTCCCGTTTTCTTTCCCTGACTTCGGATTTGACTTCCCGTTCTGATTCAGCCCGAAATCACCTTTCAATATAACAGCACAGAGGATATCCCCGGCCCGTGAAGGCATAGAGGATATCCTCACATTCATCAGACAAAAAAGTCGTCAGATATTATTATCCGGCGGCTTTTCTCTTATCCTGAAATATTATAGTAAACGACAAAAGTATTTTGTCGTTTACTATAAAAGGGCGTAAAGGAGACCTGCTCCTTTACGCCCTTTTTTTAATGAATGCAATTACAGTGAACGCAGAAAAGATTTTTACCTTCACTGCAGTAAACTGAATTACATTGTTTCAAGTCTCCTGCCGATTTCCTTGAGGAATTCTTCTGAGTCAACCTTCTTCTTGTTTTCAAGCTTTGAAATCATGTAGAGGTCCCCTGTCATTACGCCTTCTTCGATTGTCTGGATTGTAGCCTTTTCAAGCTTGTCAGCGAATTCGCAGAGTTCAGGAGTATTGTCGAGTTCTCCTCTCTTTCTGAGAGCGCCGCTCCATGCAAAGATTGTAGCAACAGAGTTTGTTGATGTTGTTTCACCCTTGAGGTACTTGTAGTAGTGTCTCTGAACTGTACCGTGAGCTGCTTCGTATTCGTAGATTCCGTCAGGTGATACGAGTACTGATGTCATCATAGCAAGTGAACCGTAGGCTGTTGAAACCATGTCTGACATAACGTCACCGTCATAGTTCTTGCATGCCCAGATATATCCGCCGTTTGAACGGATTACACGTGCAACAGCATCGTCGATAAGTGTGTAGAAGTATTCGATACCGAGTGCTTCGTACTTTTCCTTATATTCGTTATCATAGATTTCCTGGAAGATATCCTTGAATCTGTGGTCGTACTTCTTTGAAATTGTATCCTTTGAAGCAAACCATACATCCTGCTTAAGGTCGAGACCGTAGTTAAGGCATGCTCTTGCAAAGCCTGCGATAGAGTTATCCTTGTTGTGGAGACCCTGGATGATACCGTCTGTATCCTTGAAGCTGAAGATTTCCTGTCTTGTTTCTTCGCCGTTTTCAGCTGTTACAACGAGTTCAGCCTTTGAGCCCTTCTTAACCTGCATCTCTGTGTTCTTGTAAACGTCACCGTATGCATGACGGGCAATTGTGATTGGCTTTGTCCATGTTGGAATATATGGTGTGATACCCTTAACAAGGATTGGTGTTCTGAAAACTGTACCGTCGAGGATTGCACGGATAGTACCGTTAGGTGACTTCCACATTTCCTTGAGGTTGTATTCAGGCATTCTTGCTGCGTTAGGTGTGATTGTTGCACACTTAACTGCTACGCCGTATTTCTTTGTAGCTTCAGCACTTTCAACTGTTACCTTGTCATCAGTTTCATTTCTGTGTTCAAGTCCGAGGTCATAGTACTCTGTTTTGAGATCAACGTAAGGGAGAATAAGAATATCCTTGATCCACTTCCAGAGGATTCTTGTCATTTCGTCGCCGTCCATTTCAACGAGCGGTGTTTTCATCTGAATTTTTGCCATTGTAATAGCCTCCGATTTAAATATTTTTTGAAATGTTTATAAAAACTCAGTGCAGGGCTGAACAGACAGGCTGAAAAACCTGCTGTCCGTCCTGCACCATTGCAGTTTTACATTATTTTAAGTTTTCTCTTGTATAGTCAAGAAGTCCGCCTGCAAGGATGATATCCTTTGTACGGCCTGTGAGTTCGCAGAGAACAGGAATCTGAGCACCTGTTGTCTTGTTTGTTACTGTAAGTTCAGTCCTGTCAGCTTCGATATCAGCACGTACATTTGCAATCTCAATCTCATCGCCTTCGCTGATCTTGTCGTAGTCAGCTTCGTTTACGAATGTGAGAGGGAGAATACCTGCGTTGATAAGGTTAGCTCTGTGAATTCTTGCAAAGCTCTTAACGAGAACAGCCTTGATACCGAGGTAGAGAGGTGCAAGAGCTGCGTGCTCTCTTGATGAACCCTGTCCGTAGTTAGCACCGCCGACGATGATTGACTGGCCGAGGCTCTTTGCTCTCTCAGGGAACTTTTCATCACATACTGTGAAGCAGTGCTGTGAGATAGCAGGAATGTTTGAACGGAGCGGAAGAATCTTTGCACCTGCAGGCATGATGTGGTCTGTTGTGATATTGTCTTCAACCTTGAGTGATACCTTACAGTTAATGTCCTTAACAAGAGGAGCTGTTTCAGGGTATGGCTTGATGTTTGGTCCGCGGAGGATTTCAACGCTGTCCATATCCTTTTCATCAGCAGGAAGAACGATCATATTATCGTTGATTACGAACTCTTCAGGGAGCTTGAAGTCAGGCATTTCACCGATGTCTCTTGGATCTGTGAGTACGCCTGTAATTGCTGATATTGCAGCCATTTCAGGTGATACGAGGTAAATCTGGCCGTCCTTTGTACCTGAGCGTCCTTCGAAGTTTCTGTTGAATGTTCTGAGTGAGATACCCTTTGAGTTAGGTGACTGACCCATACCGATACATGGTCCGCATGCACTTTCAAGGATTCTTGCACCTGCGTCAATAAGGTCTGAGAGAAGGCCGTTCTGAGCCATCATGTTGAGAACCTGCTTTGAACCAGGAGCGATTGAAAGTGATACGTCAGGATGAACTGTCTTGCCCTTGAGGATATATGCAACCTTCATCATGTCGAGGAGTGATGAGTTTGTACATGAACCGATACAAACCTGGTCAACCTTGATATTGCCGATTTCCTTAACGCTCTTAACGTTGTCAGGCATGTGAGGACATGCTGCAAGAGGAGCAAGTTCAGAAAGGTTGATTTTGATTTCCTCATCATAAACAGCATCTTCGTCAGCTGCGAGCGGAACCCATACTTCTTCTCTGCCCTGTGCCTTAAGGAACTGCTTTGTTGTTTCGTCTGAAGGGAAGATTGATGTTGTGGCACCAAGTTCTGCACCCATGTTTGTGATTGTAGCTCTTTCAGGAACTGAAAGTGTCTTTACGCCTTCGCCGCAGTATTCGATAACCTTGCCTACGCCGCCCTTTACAGACATGATTCTGAGAACTTCAAGAATTACGTCCTTTGCAGCAACCCATGGGCTGAGCTTTCCTGTAAGTTCAACCTTAACTACCTTAGGACATGTGATGTAGTATGCACCGCCGCCCATGGCAACAGCAACGTCAAGTCCGCCTGCACCGATGGCAATCATACCGATACCGCCGCCTGTTGGTGTGTGGCTGTCAGAACCGATGAGTGTCTTGCCAGGTACGCCGAATCTTTCGAGGTGTACCTGATGGCAGATACCGTTACCAGGTCTTGAGAAGTAGATACCGTGCTTCTTTGCAACTGAACCGATAAATCTGTGGTCATCAGCATTTTCGAAACCACTCTGAAGTGTATTGTGGTCAATATATGCAACAGAACGTTCTGTCTTAACTCTCGGAACACCCATTGCCTCGAATTCAAGGTATGCCATTGTTCCTGTTGCGTCCTGTGTTAATGTCTGGTCGATACGGATACCAATCTCAGTACCCTTGATCATTTCGCCGTCAACGATGTGATTTTTGAGAATCTTTTCGGTTAAAGTAAGTCCCATTAATTTACTCCGTTTCTCCGCAGATTAAAATCTGAAGCATGACGTAATGAAGCATTCTCTGCGGTAAAATGCTTTACAAAATAAATCATACCAGTTACTATTTTACCACTATCTGTGGGGTCTTGTCAATTATATAGTCTTCAAAATAATAAAAAAAAGCTCACCTGCCGGTATACTTAATGATGCAATGAATTATCCGCCCGGCACCTGAAAAAAACAACCGGACATCCGGCAATGCCGTATGTCCGGTTGTTATCCTGTACTGCTGAAATGAACGTCAGAACAAATCTGACTTTTACTTCATTCTGTCCGTAACGATCATATGCTCCACTGCACTTACAACAATATCGATGTCTTCAGAGGAATCAACCTTTCTGAGTCCGGCATATCCGTCCATGCGTTCCTTTCTGAAGTCAGCCTCGTCAGCAAGAAATCTCCTGCATACCTCGCTGTAGTTAGGATTTTTCTGTGCAGCCTCGCGGTTTATGCATCTCTTAAGGCGCTCACCGTCATCAAGGTCAAGCCAGATAACGGATATGCTGTCCTCACTGTATCTTTCAAACAGTCTGTCAGCAACATCAGGAGTACCGATCATTATGTAATCCGTGTTCTGTGAGATATCAATTTCGCAGGTGAAGTAATGCCAGTCACCGTATACGGTGTGATATGTTCTCTTTTCAATAACCCTGCCTGAAGCCTCAAGCTCAGCAAGTCCGGCATCGTCCGTGAAGTGATACTCAACTCCGTCAGTCTCACCTTCCCTTACCGGTCTGGTGGTGTATGTGACAACCGGTTCAAGCACCGGTATTCTCCTTTTCATGAGCGATGCAAAAACAGTATCCTTTCCGGCACCGCTCTTGCCGATTATACAGTATATCCTGCCCATACTATTCTCCTTTTGAAAAATCAGAAGAGATTTCTTCCGTGTTTATGTCATCGGTATTTATCTCATCCATACTGCCCCGTGTTTCGTATATTCTGTGTTCCGGAACGTATTCCTTTTTCTGTGAACTCTCATATGAAAGCGCATTAAAGTAAGGATATCCCGGAGTTTCTGAAAGAGGCTTCTCGCATACACCGAGGTAAGCAAACATAACTGCACTTAAGAATATTATTCCGCACCCGATTATCGTGTAAACAGTAATCATACCTGTGGTGGCTATCAGCAAAGCAAGAAACACGGGCAGAAGAGCAGCGCAGACATTAATTTTAAAGTTCAGTCTGTACATGGTGCCGCATACAATCGTTCCCGCTGTAACTGCTGCTGTCAGCAGGTAGGCAAACGTACCAAACCCTGCCCAGCCGAAGGAAACTATCATAAGTGCGAGGCAGACTATTATAAAGAAAACGTCAAATCCGACAACTATGCCTCTTACTCTCTGCAGTCTCTTCAGTGTTGTAAAGCATTCGGAAAAATTATACGTCTGCTCATTGTACGGTATATACTCATTTTCAATGTTCCTTTTCATTTTTTCTGTCTCCTTTAGTTTATTTTCACGGCCTTCGAAAGCTTAAGTGAATAAATATATGTTTCCTTTACCTTTCTGTTTTCAGTTATCTCAAGTGCCGCTCTGTAAAGCGCAAGCTGCAGGCTGTAGTTTTCGGCAAGCACGCTGATATCAGAAACGCTGTCGGTCTTGTAGTCAACAAGAACCAGACCGTCATCCTCCTCAAAGTACATGTCGATTATACCCTGAACCATACTGTCACTGCCCGAATATCTGCTGAATTCCTCTCTGCCGGTATCAAGGTCGCATATGCGCACAAGAAATTTTTTCTCCCTCTCCACACGCGGTGAAGCAGCAGCTCTCCTGAATATTTCAGAGCCGGTAAATGCAGTCAGGTATGACACATCAGTCTGCTCAGCCTGTTTCTCAGTTATAAATCCGTTACGGACAGCACGTTTTATCTCCTCTTCAGGATCTGCAGCAAGTGCTGCAAAATCAGCATGCTGAAGTATGCTGTGAATGACAGTACCTTTTTCGGTACCTGTCATACCGCTGTGCTCATGCATAAATGACGGGCGCTTAAGGACAGCACCGAAGCTGCTGTGATCCTTTGATATATCAGAAACCGAGAACTTTGCCTGAAGTCCTGAGGTATCACCGTCGTATTTTTCAGCGAACCGGTTACGCACAGCCTCTGTGACAACCGGATCAGGAGGCATCTCCCCGCTTAAGGCCGCAGCGGCCTCAAAAGGCTTTGTATCCGCACGGGTTACTCTGACAAAGTCTATATCAAATTCAGTTTTCTGTATCATGAACATGTCATATCCGCTGAACTCCCTGAGAAAGTTTCCGTTTCTGTGAGTCATAAGCGCCATCATAAGCCAGTCAGACATAGAGTCTGCTCCCCCTGATATTCCCGGAGTAATACGCTGGTTCTGATAAATGCTGCGTGCATATTCATAAAGCTTCTTTTTCTGAGCCTCACCTGTTTCAAGCGTTATGAAGAGCTTCTCCCTCGCACGCGTAAGCGCAACATAGAGAAGACGCATCTCCTCGCTTACGGACTCGTTTCTGTTCGAACGGTTTATAACTTCAAACGGAAGTGTGACAAACCTCTCGAACTCAGAACGGTTCTGAAGTCTGAATCCTATACCCTTCTCAAAGCTGAACTGGTACTGCTTCAGGCTGTCAGAGTTATTGAATCCCACCTGACTCTCGCACAGAAATACAAACGGAAACTCCAGACCCTTGGACTTGTGAATGGTTTTTATAACAACAACGTCCTCGGATGTTGAAACTGTCTGTCCCTGTCTGAAATCGCCCTTTATGCTGAGAGTCCGGTCTATATACCTGACAAATCCGCTCAGTCCCTCATCTGACGCCTCCTGGTACACCCTTGCATATTCAAGCAGCGCGCGCAGATTTGCCCTTTTCTTCTCGCCGTCATCATACATCTGAACAAGTGAAATAAAGTCAAGGCTGTCGTATATATACTGTATAAGCTCAGTAAGGCTCATGGAAGCCGCATACATGCGCAGCTCCGCCACAGTGTCCATAACCTGAAGCACCTTTTCTCTCATCTCATCCGGTATTTCCCCGCTGCAGTCACCGTCAGCAACAGCACACAGAGCGCTGTAAAGATGTCCTGTTTTCTTTTCAAGTCTGAGCCTTATCATCTCATCATCAGTGAACATGAAAAGAGGTGACAGAAGAACGGCCGCAAGTGAAGTATCCGTAAGCGGATTGTCCGTGATTCTGAGAAGGCTGAGAAGAACTGATATTTCCCTTGAACTCAGATATCCAGCTGTTTCCTCACTGTATGCAGGTATCCCGCGCTTTGCAAGCTCCCTTATATAGTCAGCAGCATCGCCCTTGCGTCTCAGCAGTATACAGAAGTCACGCTTTTCACAGGCTCTTGTATTTCCGTTCCTGTCATCAACATGAGCGCCTGTTCTGAGCATTGTGTATATTTTTTCAGCAGTGTACTCTGCCTGTGTAACTGCATTTTCCTCATCTGGATCTATAAGCGCTACCTCTGTTCTCCTGTCGCGTTCAGAGAAAACGGCACCCTGAACCAGCTCCTCACCGCTGTCGTAGACAATCTCACCGACCTCGCGGCTCATAACTGACGAGAAAACAAAGTTTACGAAGCTTATAACATCAGCCGAGCTCCTGAAGTTGCGGTTAAGTCTTATAAATGAATTTTCCCCGCGGTTGTTTTCAGTGTACTCCACCGACGAGTTCATTGTGTCAATAAAATTCTTCGGATTTGCAAGACGGAAGCGGTAAATCGACTGCTTGACGTCTCCTACCATAAAGAGATTGTCACCGGCACGCTCTGCGGTTCCGCCGTGGGAAAGCATGCGGAAAATCAGGTCCTGATTGTTGTTCGTGTCCTGAAACTCGTCAATCATGATTATTCTGTAGTACTCAGAAAGCTCACGGGCAAGCTGTGACTTTACGGGAACGCCGTCTTCCCCCTCGCATGCAAGAAGCTTAACTGCCAGCGTCTCGGCATCGGAAAATCCCATGCAGTTCTTTTCTGTCTTTTTCTGCCACAGTCTTCTGTCCGTCTCACGTATAATATCAAGAAACGCACTGAGAACCCTGAAGTGCATCTGAGCATCCTCTGCAGCGTATGTAATCAGGGCTGACGAAGACTCAAGACGTTCGTTTATAATCTTCCTGTATTCATCACGAAGGCTCTTTATTCTTTCCTTTATCTCAGGAACAGTAGTTTTAGCCATAACAAGTCTTCCGAATTCAGGCTTTATATATTCGCGGATTTTCTCATCCGGTGTTTTGTCAGGTGATGAAAACAGGTCTCTTATTTTTCCTAACGTATCATTTTCAGTTTCCAGCATCACCATCTGTTTGTCGCCTGTTTCACCTTCGGGAGCAAGCCGTACGCATTCGTCTGAAAGCTCAAGTGCCCTGCCTGCCAGAGCGGCAATGTGTTTCATATATTCCTCAGTGAACTGCTGCAGTGCGCTTCCTTCAGGAGAATAGCTTCTGCAAACTCTTTCAAGCCATGATATTCCGAAAGGAAGCGAGCAGATAAACTCATATATGCTGCCTGTTATCTCTTCAAGTGCGCTGTCATCCCTGGTGCAGAACTGACTGTACAGAAGCTCTGTAATCTCCGGATGAGTTTTGTAGCAGTCGGTTATAACCTCTGAAATTACTCCCTTTGTCATAAGCGACGCCTCGGTTTCATCCATTATCCTGAAGTTTCCCGTAAGCTCAAGCTCCTGAATATTGTCCCTTATGAGGTCAAAGCAGAAGGAGTGAATTGTGGATATTTTTGCACTCTGAAGAAGCAGCTGCTGTTCGTTGAGCCACTGGTTGTCAGGGTCGGATTCCGTAAACTCAGCAAGCTTTGCCGTGAGACGCTGCTTCATTTCCGCAGCAGCATCCTTTGTGAAAGTAACAACTGCCATGCGGTCAGCCGGTACACGGTCATTGCTGTCCGCTAAAATTCTTATAAGTCTCTCAACGAGAACTGATGTCTTTCCGCTGCCGGCAGCAGCGGAAACCAGCACTGAGCAGCCTCTTGCGTTTATTGCACTCTCCTGTTCAGCTGTCCATCCCATATCACTCATCCTCCTTTCCGTCACCTTCAAGTACTGATGCTTTTATTTCATCCGCATTGTCCGGAATGAATCTCTCGTTTCTCACCGGATAGTTTCCGCATATTTCACGGTAGTCACACCATTCGCATCTGTTTTTCCTGTCATATGACAGAGGAACTGCTGATATATCACCGTCAAAAAAGTCCTCAGCCATCTTCTCAACAAGTCCGTATGTATGCCGGCGGAGGCGCTCAAACTGCGGCCTTGTAAGGCTGAACGAAGCGGATCTTGAATCCAGTTCCGTCGAATCCTTTTTGAATCTGACCGGAATGTACACTCCCTCTACGTTCTCCTCCATTGCCTTAAGAACCTTAAGCTCTCTGAGTACAACACCGTTCATTTTGTAAAACTCATTCAGGTACGCCGGTACGGTTCTGCTGTCATCCCTTTCACGGTCTGGCTTAATGGTACCGGAAGGCATGTAGAGCACACCGGCCGGTACAGTTTCGCCGAACGGACCTGTTTTCCCGGTGAGGGCAAACAGGTACAGAAGCATCTGAACGTCTATTCCGAATATTACGCTGTCGAGACTGAATTTCTTTGTTCCTGTCTTGTAGTCAACTATACGGATAAACTTTTCTCCGGTCTCGCTGTCAGTGTATGAATCAACACGGTCAACCTTGCCGCTGAAAACTATTTCTGTTCCGTCCGGTGTTTTAAGCACAACCGGTGAGTTTCCGTCCCTGCGGCTGATTACATATTCAAATTTTTCCGGAGTGAAGGATGATACGGACAGCTCCTGTTTAAGATGATTTACAAGATGGAGTGTGTCCTCGGTAAACTTTTCAAACTTTGCATCAAGACGTGCATTTCTTCCGAAGTCGCCGCCGAGATTTTCCGCCCTGTATTTTTCAGAGAATTCCCTGATTTTCTGCTTTACTGTTTCATCCGGAAGGTTTATGAACTCCTCCCTGCTGCCGCACTCTGAAAAAATATTTTCAAGGCAGCTGTGCACAGTGTTTCCGAGCTCCATGAAGTTAAGCTCTTTTCTCTCCCTGGCATAGATGCGCAGTGTCCGGTGACAGAAATACTTAAAGTGACAGTAGGTGTACTCCTCAAATGAAGTCGCCGACACATCAAGAAAGTCACCTGTAATTTTTCTTATAAGACTTCTGTCGGCAACTGAATGCTCTCCGTCGGAACCTGCAGACTCAAGATACTCTATCCTGCGCCTGTACTCAGGTATGTCAAGAAGAGCCTCTCTGAGTGAGGCGGACCTGACAGGATCAGCCTTCATACAGCGTACATAGTTGTGATATGCAGACGCCGGTGTCGGTGAATAGAAAATAATATCATAGTCAGAGGCACGTGAAAATATATTATCCGTAAACATACCTTTTACCTGAGGAAGGATGTACGACGGAAATCTTGTGCCGCCCTTTGCATCAGTAAGCGAATAGCTGATGATTACCTGGTCCGATGCCGCCGAGAAAAGCCTGTACACGGCAAATCTCTCATCAGTCAGAAGACGCTTTGTATCCTTGCCCATATCTATTCCAAGGCTTCCGAAGGCCTCTCTGTCAGTATCGCTGAGAAGACCTGAAGGCTTTGCCGCATACGGAAGTATACCCTCGTTGGCACCCATGATGAAGATAACCTTCTGTCCGTCCAGACGCGCCTTTTCTGCCGATACTACTGAAACTATATCAAGCTTCTGAGGCGGATTAAGGAAACTGTTCTGCTTTATTATAAGCGTAAAAAGCTCAGCAAATTCATCAGGGCTGATTTTTTCATCTCCGGTTATCTCTGCTATTACACTGAATATATCAGATATGCAGCTCCAGAGACGGTTCAGTCCCGAGGCGGTGTCCGTCATACCGCTGCTCTGGTACTCAGCTATGAGAGCACTTACCCTGTCAGTGATTTTCTGCTCTTCAAGGAACTCATATATGTACCTGCACATAAGGGATGCCGATGCATCCGCACACTTTTTTCTGAGTTCAAACACAGGTTCAAGAAGTGCCGCACGCTGCCTGTCAATGTACTCAAGCTCCTCGGGCTTTTCAGAGCCCGCAAGGTCAGTTGCTGAAAAATCTTTTTCCCACATCTCACCGTCAACGTTCCACTTGTATGCAAAGTTTTCAAGAGCGGCAACCTGTTCAGGTCCGAGAGGTGTCAGAAATGTCTTGGCGTACCTGAACACGGCATCGCTTTCGGTTTTACGCGAACCGAGTATATCAAGAAGCGCCGTCACAAGTATAACCGGTGAGGTATGCATTACTGAGTTTTCCGTGTCAGTAAAATACGGTATCTCATATCTCTTAAGTGCGGCCTTCAGAATCATGTCATAGTCTCCAGGCTGTCTTGATGCAATTGAAATCTCGCCGAATCTGCAGTACTTTTCACTTATGAGCTTTCTGATATACGCACACACAAAGTCGGCCTCCTGGTAAAGGTCCCTGGCTTCGGTTATCTTCACAAAGCCGTCCGGCGGAACAGGAGCTGTTTTTTTTCTGAATATGCTTCTGCTCAGCTTCTCTGCTGCTGCAGTACGGAATCTGACCGGTTTTTCAAGCAGAGTGACCTCTGTCTGTATGCGGTACTTTTCCGCTGTCCCCCTGAGTCTTGCAAATGTGGTGTTAACAGTTGAGAAAAGTGAATAGTCCTTCTTCTCAGTCTCAGGTGTGCACAGTGCAACATACATCTCCGCACACACAGAGGCGATTGTGTCCGTCATCTCAAGTTCATCGGGGCTGAAGCTGTCAAACTCATCGATGAAGCACACTGAATCCTCAAAGAAGTCATTCATATTCGCAAGGGCAGCAGCCTCGGTTATATCAGTAAGTCCGTCACGGAACCCGCGGGCTTCAAGTACGCTGTCATATGCGGAATATATCATGGAAATATCCTGAGCCTTCTCACGGACCCTGTCATCCGCGCTTAATATTTTTGCTGCAAATGCCTCCGGGGAAACTGCGGCCCTTCTGAGGTCAGCCACTATTCCAAGTGCATCATTTATAAAGGAACGTCCGGTTGCCTGGCGGTTAAAATACTGCAGTGATTTATTCTTCAGTATCTCCTTCATGGCAGTGTACATAAGCACTGCTTTTCTGCTGTCGTCCGCATATTCGCCCGAACGGTTTCCGAGAGTATCAAAGATATGCCCGGCAAGCCTTGTGAAGCTCAGGACGTTTATACTGTTGGAAACGGCACTTCCGAGGCTGAAATACATTCTGCGCTCATACTCGTATGAAAACTGTTCCGGTACGATTACATAGATTTTCTTTCCCTCTGAGGCATGCTGTTTTATCTTTTCAGTCAGCGCCGAAGACTTGCCGCTTCCCGCTTCCCCAATTATAAAGTGTATCATAAAATTCCTCTTTATCTGTTTCTGATTATCTTAACAATATCCTTCATCTTAGGCGGTTCGCCGCGGTAAAGAACAAATGCCCTGTACACCTTCGCCGCAATAAATACAACAGCTGCGGAAGATGCAGCCATTATAACCGTGCAGACAATTCCCTGAACAAGTCCCACTGTTCCGAGAAGTACATCTGTAGGAACAATGAACGGAGATGTAAACGGAATGTATCTTACGATTCCGAGAACATGTTCATTTCCCTCAAGTCCGGAGATATACGGAATCATCCAGCATACAACAACGAGCATGGCGTATATTCCGTAATAGTTGTTAACCTCTTCAGTCTTCGAAGCAAAGGTTCCGGTAAATGCAGCCACGGCAACATAAAGAAAGAACCCAGCCAGCAGTGCTGCTGCGGCTGTGACTGCGGCCGGAACTGAAAGTCCGCCCTTCTCTGTCACCCTGCTGATAAATCCGGTAACAACCTCTCCTGTATGTCCTGACACAGAGATACCCGCCGCAACACCGGCAGTCAGTGATATTACCCACACTGCTATCTGGAGAACGGCAGACAGATACATGCCGATGATCTTTCCGAATATAAGGCTGTAAGGTCTTGTCATTACAAGCAGCGTTTCCATTGTTTTTGAATCCTTTTCAAGAACTACTGTTCTTGCAACGCTCTGACCGTATATGCAGAGCATCATATAGAGCATGACACCGAGAAATACCGGAACAATGTTTTTTATCATTTCCTCATCGACTGATGAGCCGTCCTCGCCGATTACTGATATCTCAGAATCGGAAGGCTTCAGGAGCTCGCTCTTCTGTGTCTCATCAAGTCCGCAGGACTGATACTTGACAAATCTGAAGTTCTTTTCAATAAATGATGAAAGATGTTTTGCTGACTTTTTTGAAGCTGCAAATCCCTCAGGTCTGATAAGTCTTGCAGTAAATCCTCCGTTTTCACCGTCCTTAACCTCAAGGACGCATGTATGGTCACCGGCAGCTGCTGCTTCCGCACATGCCTCAGCCGGATCAGTGCTCTTTGCTGCAATAAACTCCACATCTGCGTAGAACTCATTGCCTGAGCTGTGAAGCACATTGTAGTCAGTTCCGCTTACTGAGCTTGTATCGGCAACGTACACTGCAGTGATATCGGAGTAATCCTCACCGCCTGATACCGCCTCGATTATTCTGAAGGCTGCAGCTGAGAGTACAAACAGAAGCACTGCAATTATAACAGTGGTGCTGATATATGACCTGGTTTTCAGCTGCTGCAGAAATGTGAACTTAGCTGTATTTTTCATATCACACCCTGCCTTTCTGAGCCTTTGAAAGCTCAATTATATTTTTAAGCTTAAGGCGTTCACCCTTGTGATAAATCAGTACGTGATAGATTCCGGCTGCAAATTTTGCCGTAAGCACTGTAAGAACGGAAACCTCAGCCCACAGAATCAGTATATTGAGTACAGAGGCCTTTCCGAACAGGTAGTAAACCGGAACCATGTAGATACCGGAAAACGGGAACAGAAATGCTATCTGAGTAAACACTGCATTGTTTGCAATTGCGGAGCCCATAGCCATATATACGCCGATTACTGTTGAAAGTGAAATAAATGTGCTTGCGCCCTGAAGGTCCTCGATGCTGCTGCATGAAGCACCTGAAAGGCCTGATATCACACAGTAGAAAAGATATGCAAGAACCGTTGTCACAACTACCGAGAATATACCGAAAACTATTCTTCCTATGCTTATTTCCGGCATGGTCACTGATGTGAGTTCAGAAACCGGGATATCCTCCTCTGACAGGCCTGCAGCTACTGAGTATATCAGATCCGTGTATTTTTTTGAAAACAGCACAGATGTGAGAACAGCTGAAACCGAACCAGAGAAAATAACTGCCGTAAAGTTTATAAGAATAACAACCATGGTTCCGGCAATCTTTCCTGTAATAATCGCAAGCGGACGTACAGAGAGAAGAAGTGTTTCAATAACCTTGGATGATTTTTCAGTAACAATGCTCATGGATATCTGCTGGCTTGAAACAAGTACAATCATCATAATTATCATAGCGTAAACTGTAACCACGATGAGCATAAAGGGATTCATTTCCTCATGGTCAGACTTTGTGATATCTGACTCATCAACAGTTCTGACACTTGTTTCAGAGTTTATTGTTTTCATGGAATCTTCAGAAACTCCTGACTGCTTCATTCTGCACTCCCTGAAAAAATCCATAAGGTCAGTGCTGAATGTTGTCAGACTGAGTGTGCTTATATCACTGTCCTTTGTTCTGTAAACAGTGAACATATAACAGTCATCCTTCCAGTGGATGTCCAGAACAATATCCTTTGATGAATTCTCACCAAGCATCTTCTGCGCATCCTCTGCGGAGGCATCTGTAAGGCTGAAATTAATTTTGCTGTAATCCTGACTCGTCCCGGCAAATTCTTCAGTGTCAAACACGAAACCGGTATCATTTCTTATAATGACATTTTCTATTTTGTTTTCACCTATGTCTGAAAGCAGGCCTGCGGCCGCCGAGCCCATAACGAGTGACATAACCGGGCCTGAAAGCATAACCAGCAGGCACATGACAATCAGTCCTGCAACTGCTGACTTACTCTTGTAATTCTGCACTACCGTGAAGGAAAACACCTTCTGCCATCCGGTAAGCTCACTTTTCTTCACTGTCGCCACCAACCTTTTCTACAAAGATTTCATGAAGTGAAGGTTCTCTCAGTTCGAATCTGATTATGAGTATTTTCTTCTCTATCATTTTTGCAAGGAGAATATTTGCCTGGTCATCACCTGT
>JAZUIH010000004.1:0-34109 GCA_045642145.1 Oscillospiraceae bacterium
AATTTCTTGAGAGCCGGAGAGACAGCGGATGGGAAAGTGCCTGTGATGTTATAAAAAGAAACACTGAAGAGTATGAAACTTTTGTAAAATACAGTTCCCCGGAAACCGGAGACAGACCTGACGGCATATATACCCTTGAAAGATTTGAGAGCCTTGCCGGAAACAGCATAGACTACAGGGTTCCGAACTTTATTATTCAGGGCAATCCGGGTGTCGGCAAAACAGAAATAGCCCGGCTCATAGGCCGTATTTTATACAAGCACGGAATTCTCAGCTCCGGACATACAGTATGTGCGTCAAGGGATACACTTGTCGGACAGTACGTAGGTGCATCAGCTATAAATACGGTAAATGCGGTTGAGAGAGCGCAGGGCGGCGTACTGTTTATTGATGAGGCATATTCTCTTGTAAATCTTGGCGATTCCACATCGTCAGGCGGCGAAAACTACTGTGCCGAAGTAATAAATACTCTTGTTGCTGCCATGACAAATCCGAAGTATCACTTCTGCGTTGTGGCTGCCGGATATAAATCCGGCATGGCTGATTTTTTCAGAATGAATGAGGGCCTTGCATCAAGATTCAGCACGAATAACATCATTACCATAGATGACTACAAACCGGATATACTTGAGAAGATTTTCAGAGGGTATATTTCGCAGAACGGACTTACACTGTCTGAGGATACAGACAGAAATCTCGGATGCTACTTTGTAAATCTCTACAAGGAGAGAGACAGGAAAACATTCGGAAACGCCCGCGATATTGTAACTCTTGCAAGGAGCGTAACGGGAAATGCACAGATGAGGGCCCGTGAGGCACGTCCGGCCGTAATCAGGGCTGACTTTGCCGGCTCTGAGCATCTGTTTGAAGGATTCGGGGCATCAACCCGTGAGGAAGCCTACAGCGAACTTAAAAAGTACATCGGCATGGAATTTCTTGAACAGATGTTCGATGACCAGTGCAATCTGTATGACGAATGCACAGACAAGGGAATACCATATCCGGGACCTGAACATATGATCTGGGTCGGAAATCCGGGTACAGGCAAGTCAACGGCAGCGAAGCTTCTTTCACAGCTTTACTATGCAACCGGAATTATGGGCGGAAGAAGTCCTGTTATAGTGGATGCGTCATCCCTGATAGGAACCCATGTTGGTGATTCGCAGAAGCTTATAAATGAGAAGATGGATGAGGCCGCACAGAACAACACCGTTCTGATAATTGAAGAGGCATACCAGCTCTCAAAGGATAAAAACTACGGCCATGCGGCGCTTAACTCTATGATGAACCGCATGGTTGACCAGAGAAAGGACTTTAACGTTGTGTTCATTGTGTACAGCACGGAGTATGAGGATTTTATCTCAGCAAATGCAGGCATACTTTCCCGCTGCACACGTTACGACTTTAAGGATTACACGCCTGAACAGCTTACGGACATTTTTCTTAAAATGTGCGCCGATGCAAAGGACAGCTGTTCTGACGGGGCACTTGAAAAGGTACGCGGATACATGAAAAAAATGTATGAAAACCGCAGTGACAGAACAGGAAATGCAAGGGCGGTTGAGAGACTGCTTGCGCAGATGAGAAAACTAAGATATCCGAGAATCAGAAATATAAAGGGAGTACCTGCTGAGGAAAAGTACTGCTTCATGGCAGAGGACGTTCCTGATTTCTGACCGGCTGGTCTTCAGGACAGGAGGAATGATATATGAATGAGATAAAAATATCCATGCTCGGTGTCAGCGGTTCCGGAAAAACAGCATTTCTTTCCGGAATATGTGATACGTTTATATCCGGAAATATTGAGGCAAGGGACAGCCGGAATGATGAAAGAAGCCATCTTTTCAGAATACTTCCGTATCATGCAGGCGATATGTCCGAGACCAGTATCGGTGATATCCGAAGGTACTCAATAAGAAATAACAGAAGCTTCACGTCAGTAAGCACAGAGAATACAAAAAAATACATGCTCAATCTCTGTGATGATGCCTACAGCACATCAGAGCCGCTGTGTACAGTGAGCTTTATAGACTACAAGGGCGGTTTTGTTGAAAACCTTGTGAACGAGCGTTCAGGTGATGAGGTTAAGGACGTAAGAAATGAGCTCCTTTCAAGTAATGTGCTCCTCATATTTGCTGATGCGGTAAGACTGAGCAGGGCTTCGACACCCGGTGAGTTCAGTGCAGCTCTTGGCAGTGATGATATAAACACATTTTTCAATACAAATCAGTTCGTAAACAGAAAGCTTTCCGTTCTGTTTGTTCTCACAAAGGATGACTCGCCTGAGGTGACCGGTGACGATGAGATTCTTACAGAGAGACTTCTCCACGCCTTTGAGACTACTGTGAGAATAATTGAGAGAAATCAGTGGACCTTCGGCATTATACGCACATCAGCAGTGGGAAGAAACTGTATTGATCCGGATACAAGCCGTATAACGCAGGATGCGGAAATTATACCTTACGGTATAGACAGCGTGCTGTTCTGGAGTATCTATAAAACAGTGAGCGAGGAAGTGACTAACCTTCATCTGCGTATCAGTGATATGGAAAATGCCTCAGTTCTTGCAAAGATGTCAAAGGAACACAGGAACAGACAGAAGATTCTGAAGTCACAGCTTGAGGAGACAGATACGGTACTCCGGTATATCAGGATACCGTACAACTACCTGAGGGTTGCGGACAGTCTTGTTATGGAGAGAAGACCGGACAGCAGCGGTATAAGCGCCGTTTCAGACTAAGGAGGAGTACTATGCAGGCCGATGTATTTTTATACGGAAGAACCGGAACACACGACTACTTTGACATGTACATCCCGTCATGGCTTTCCCCGGGGACCGGTGAGTACCGTGAGTACAGAAAAAATGTAAGCTACATAATGAAAATCCGTGATATACTGCCTGAGGACAGGGTAGGTGTGCTGAGTGACACTGCTGACAGCTTTGTATTTATAAAGGGCAGAACGGTCAGCATGCTCTGCCGCTTCTGTCATATATGCGGCAGCGACGAATTCGGAAGGCCGATCTGTTCGACAGAGGGCTTTGTTGTAAAAAATGACCTTCCCGAGGAATTCCGCAGGCTTATCCCGGATATGATAGCCTTTATGACAGCTTCGGAGAGAACCTGGTATGATGAATACTGTGAAGCCCATGGCAGTGAGCTTAAGCCTGAATCTGAAATCAGGTCTGAAGAAATAACCGCAGGCGGATATCCCGATGTAAAGCTGGGTCAGTTCAGTGAAATGAAATCAGCACTCAGCAGAACACGCCGTGCATTTTCATTTGTCTACGGACGCATAGAGAGAAGTCTCTGCGACTACGGGGAGCAGGATGATGAAAAAATATCAGTTTTTTTCTGTGCGGATGAGTGTACGGAGATTCCTGATGAGACTTCTGACTCTGAAGAAAACAGTGCTGCTGACTTCGGTGCACTTAAGCCGTATTTTGAAATACGTAAAACACCTCAGGGAAAGCTCCGGTACAGAATAGTGCTGTGCCGCGCCGGTGAACAGATGAGCACCTCGTCGATGGCTTATCTGAGCTATGAGAAGGAAACTGCATCTGAGATTAAGGCAGCTGAGATTTTCAGAATGTACAGAACTGTGTCCGAACACATTATCCGTCACGGAGCTGATGAAAAAGCGGTGAAAAAATGCGTCCCGTACAGCAGTGAGTCTGACGCTGAGTACACAGGCAGGCATTTTGTATTAACGTACCGTCCGCCTGCTGAGCAGAAGAGAAGCCTTCTGCAGATAATAAAGGGCGAGAAGCTTCCTGACTATTCCGGATATATTTTTTACACGGATGAAAACGGAGAGGTTAAGCTCTCTGAAGTGTGCAGTACAGAGACACTGACGGATGACAGTACCTCCCGTCTTGTGCCGTATGAGAAAATTATGGAGGGTGATTCCTGATGGAGATATACTACTGTGAAAAATGTTCAGGCAGACCCTATACGCTGAAGCTTAAGTCCGGAGCGGAATGTCCTGAGTGCGGAAGCCTTCTGAGGTATGAGGACGTTTCTGATGAATCGCTTGCCTCAAGAAGAAAGCTTGTATATCCGAAATCCGGTGCGCCGGATATTCAGGGACTGCTTAAACGCGGAGACAGGAGCGGTGAAACAGTTTTCGGAAGTCAGTTCATAATACCTGACGGAGAGATATTTTACGAATATCTCGGATTTGAGAAGACGGGTACCGTTGATTTTACCGTAAGATTTATTTTCGGAAACCAGCCTGATGAAAATTCTGTTATCACAAAAACCCCGTTTATAAGTCCGAAGATAAAATTCATGCAGACAATAGAACTCTCGGAGCTTGAGCTTGCAAGAAAGAACTTTGAGAAGCAGATTACCGAAAGCGGCTTTGAGAAGGATAACCGTCTTTTTCACGCATTTGTCAAGAGAGGTGATGATGTTCTCGTACGCAGGGTAACTGAAACCTTCAGTGATATAACACTGACAGCTGATGACTGTTTTTCCGAAAGATATTTTATAGGGTATGACTTTCAGGGCTTCGGTGAAATAAACATAAGGCCGCCTTTCAGCAGGGAGCCTGGAATATTTGACGAGGTAAGACGCGTTCTTGACTCACGGTATGAAAAATACATGGACTACATGATTTTCCGTGCAAGGAACGGTGACAATATGAATCTGAAATCATTTGCGGACGATTCAGCTGTTCTTTTTGATAATCCTCATGTCAGCCTTATACGATACGACAGACTTCTTAAGGAAGCAAAGGCCACACGTATGTAATTTAATGATTTCTTGACAACGGCTGTGATTTGTGGTATGATTATTCATGCTGAATAATCACGAAAGGATTTTTGAAAATGAGCGAAGAATGCACACATGACTGTTCATCATGCTCAAGCAGCTGTGGTGAAAGAAGAGACCCGAAGAGTTTCATCGAAAAAACAAACGAATATTCTGATGTAAAAAAGGTTATTGCAGTAGTAAGCGGCAAGGGCGGCGTAGGCAAGTCACTTGTTACTTCATCACTTGCAGTAATGTCAAATAAAAAAGGCTACAGAACAGCAGTTCTTGATGCGGATATCACAGGCCCTTCAATTCCTAAGGCTTTCGGTATCACACAGAGAGCAGAAGCTGATGATCACGGCCTTCTGCCTGTTAAGACAGCTACAGGCATAAACGTAATGTCACTTAACCTTCTCGTTGAAAACGAGACAGATCCTGTTATCTGGAGAGGCCCTGTTATCGGCGGAACAGTAAAGCAGTTCTGGACAGATGTAAGCTGGGGAGACGTTGACTATATGTTCATCGATATGCCTCCGGGAACAGGTGATGTTCCTCTTACAGTATTCCAGTCAGTACCTGTTGACGGAATCGTAATCGTGACATCTCCTCAGGACCTCGTTTCAATGATAGTAGGCAAGGCAGTCAAAATGGCTGAAATGATGAATATCCCGATACTTGGTATCGTTGAAAACATGAGCTTCATCGAGTGTGACTGCTGCGGAAAGAAAATTAATCTCTACGGCGAAAGCAAGCTCGACAAGGTTGCTGCTGAGTACGGAATAGATGCTCTTGCACGCATTCCGATCAGACCTGAGGTCGCTGCTGCATGCGATAACGGCACAATTGAGATGTGCGGCGATGCAGAATGGCTTGAACAGGCATTTGCTTCAGTTGAAAAGAAGGTACCGGTTAAGTAAATTCGGTTATACGGGAAATTTTCCTTAAATATACAAAAATACATCAGCACTGTGCAGAAATGTACAGTGCTGAATTTTTTGCTGTGAAAATGGGTGTTGAATTTTCATAATTTGCACAATTCGTATATAATCGGAGAAAAAACAGTATGTTTTATTGACATTTCGCATATAGCATGATATAATAAAGTTATTATAGTGAACAGTATAGTATTATTTATTTATTTGTTTTCTTTAATGTATGCGTTTAGGGATGACGGCAGTGTATTTCACGGAGGGATTTTATATGGGAACAGAGGAAAGGACTTCTGTAATCCGGCAGATGGCTTACAGATACAATCAGCTTTATCTAACACCCGAAAAAGGTATATCAGGGACGGCTGTGTATTCGGATATAGTTCGTTTCGGAAAGGTTCCTGCAGAGCTCAGTGAACGTATCAGCTCAGAGAGCCTGACAGGATTCAGGGGAAATGAAAATGACAGACTGTTTTCGGAGGTTACGCCTGCGGGAAGAGTTGATGTTGTTTACCTTCACGAGAGAGAAGACTTTGAGCGTTTTCTTCAGATTATGGTTTACGGCGGAGAACCTGCCAGGGTTTCTTCAGGAATAGAAAGCGCTGAGATTCTCGGAGTTACAAACTGGCGAAGGATTGAAAAACACATGGACGAGTACTTTGCCGGAGGCGGTGACCTTCGTTCGTGGCGTGATGAGATGCGCAGGTTTACAAACGACAGAAAAAACTATCAGGACTCGATTATTCTTGTCGGAAGCGGCGGATACTGCGGAATTACTGCGGAGGAGGCCGGTGTTGATGAGGTTGTGTGGGAGAGTGTTTCAAGAAAAATAAAAACCTACAGCTCATGTGCAAGATTCATAATCAGGAGACTGTTTTCAGAGTATAAAAATATCATCTGGGAGGAGATGCTCTCCGACTGCATCGGACTTCTCTTCACGTTCAACACATATGATGTTTCGCTTGCAAAGAAGTTTTTCGGTGTATCATCGAGGGGCTATGACAGGCGGGGAAAACTGATTAATTTCTGCGGTGAGAACAGCGGCGACATTGACAGGCTTGCTGTCAGGGTTTCCGAGGCAGCAGAGAAGCTGGCTTCAAAAACAAAGAAGCTCGTTTCATCCGGAATTACTGACTATTATGACGTGCTTTTCAGCCTTGAGGAGAACATGAATGAATATGTTTCCGTTATCAGGGGATAAGTTATCAGATGAAAAACAAAAAGGAACTTCTTGAAATAAAGTTGTTCCTTTTTTTGTTTGCATTTTAAAAAAACAGCGAGAAAAAACACCTTTTTTTGTTGACAGATTACATAAAAAATGTTATGATTAATAATAACTATAGTGAACGCAACTGGCTGCGTTCACTGTAATATTTCGTACAGCCGTGGTTTTCTGAGATAAAATGTACTGACAGTAAACCCGCAGGGAAATAAAAGGGAAAAGAGAGAGAGGGTGATTTTATATCATGCAGAACAGCGATCTTATACAGAGGCTGAACAGTCTGAAATCATATTCAGTAATTTATGACGGTGCAAATATAAAAGACACTATAGATACTATCGAAGGCCGTATCGACCAGAATGAATTCAAGATAGCAGTTGTAGGAGAATTCAGTGCCGGAAAGTCAACATTTATCAACTCAATAGTCGGCAGGGACCTGCTTAAGCACGCAACGCTTGAGACCACAGCTGCGCTTACCTACATTCATAACGTAAAGTCAGGCGACAGCCGTAACAACAGCTGTGTTATAACATTTGCCGACGGAACTGTTGAAGAACTCGACAGGCTTTCAGAGCTTGAGAAATACACTACAACCCAGTCATCGATTGACGTTGTTACAGAGGTAAGAAGCGTTGATATCTACATTGACTTTATAGATATTGATGACGAGCTTGTTATAGTCGACACACCGGGTCTGAACGGACTTGCCGACAAGCACAGGGAACTCACCATAGAGGAAATAAAGCAGGCACATTCGTGCATTTATCTTTTCCCTAAGCGTGGTGTTGCACAGACTGACGTTGACTTTATCAAGTATATTTCGAACTATCAGAACACATTTATTTTTATCTATAACTTCATTGATGAGCTTAACGAGTCCGAGGGTGAGTATCCGCAGGACAAGCTGAATTCAATCAGGGAGAACGTTGACCGTTTTGTTCTTTCACAGACTTCCCGCAGAATAATAACCCATTACTGCGGAATCTCAGCCCTCAAGGCTCTTGCAGGCAAGGACAAAGAGATAAAGCGTCTCTATGAGGATGACTTCAGTGACATTGATGATGCATACCGTGAACAGATATTCAGAGAGTCAAACTATTCAGAGTTTGAGGATATTCTCCGTTCAATATTTACGGATGTAAACTTCCAGAAGAACAGATATATTTCTAACTGCTACACTGTAATGAATCTCATGGAATACATCCTTATGATTTCAAAGAAAAAGCAGTCTGAGATAGAAAACAAGATTCTCAAGGACAGGGCATTCAGGGATATAAGCCAGATTAAAAAGCAGAAAAATGACATGAATGCAAACCAGGGTGCTGTTCTTGAACAGCTCTATTCTCTTATTGACGAGCTCTTTGATGAAAACAGGCGTATTCTCAGCGGAGATATAGAAGAAAGCATCAGAGAAATCTTCGACAGTATCTCATCAAAGATAAACAGCGAAAGTGACTACCAGACGTTTGAACAGAAGGTGGAAACAAACGTATACAGGCAGATGCTTCAGAAGCTTATAGATGACTACCAGCTTGAGCTTGACTACAAGAAGGAAAACTGTTTCCAGCTTGTCTACAAGACAATTCTCGCACGTATAGACGAGTACGGAGATATTATCAGTGTGGCTGACAGAAGCAATGCTGACCTCAGGATATCCGCGGCTATCAACAGAGAGCTGGCTGCTGACAACATCAGGAACGATATCAAAAACCTCGAGCAGATTGCAGTGAACAACAGGAAGTTCCTTGACGACTTTAACCTTCAGCGCGAAGGCTACAGAAACGAGATTGAGAAAATCTTTGCTGATATCTCAGCAGCCAAGAACAGGAAGGACGATCTTTCAGTTGAACAGCGCAGAAGGGAAGCAGCTCTCGGAGACAGACCAGTTGAGGATGTAAGATACATAGTGGAGGAGTTCGAGGAGGACCGCAGAGGTATCGCAAGACTCTTCCAGTTCATCATAGGCAGGAAAAAATCCACAAGACAGGTTCCTCAGTACGATGACACCAGGGGACTTGAGTGGGACAAGAAAAAGCGTGAAATCAAGGAAAGCACGGATGAGGAACGCGAGGCTATCAACCGTGAGCTTTCAAACCTTGAAGCAAAGAAGGTTTCCCTTGAGGAGAAGATTGAGCTCCATGACAAGGAACACGCATCATATCAGAGAAAGATGGATATTCTCAACCATGAAATTGAAGCAAAGAAGGACGAGCTTCTCATGTTTGAGGAACGTCTTGAGACAGAGTACTTTACCCTCAGAAAGAAACAGCTCAGACAGGATATTGAAAAATATCTGTTTGAGGGTGAAAACTCCATTGTCACTCTGTTTAAAAACTCACTGTTTGCAGACGTTGCCGCAAACTCAGAGCTTGTAAGCGGATATATCAAGAATGAATTTGAAAAGAGACTTGCTGAAAAGAACAGTGTTCTTGATGAGATAATTAACGGAAACCTTATAGATATACAGAACAGGTTCAAGAACAAAAAGGCCGAAATCATGAAGATTGAAGAAATGTATAACGAACTTAAGGTGGAATTGGATTATGAACAAACATCTATCGCAGTTTGAGGACAGGAGGACTGAAACCGGCCTCGTCCTTAAGGATATACTCAGATTTTACTCGGAAAACGGTTATACCGCTGAGGAAAAAATAATAGAAGACTTTTTGGATATGCTGCAGAAGGAAGACTTCTCAATAGTTATTGTAGGTGAGTTCAGCGTTGGTAAATCAACCTTCCTGAATGCACTTATGGGCGAAAAGATTCTTCCGTCATACTCTGACGAAACCACTGCAACAGTAACATGTCTTCGTCACAAGAACAAGGCAGGAAACCAGCAGAAGGGCTGTGTTTACTATGCTGACGGAAGTTCGGAGGATATTGACAGCATTGACGCGGATGTTATCTCAAAGTATGTAAGTACAAGAAGTGATATTCCGGTTGCTGCTACGGTAAACCATCTGGACCTCTTCCTTGATTCTCCTTTCCTTGACGGAAATATCACACTCGTCGACACTCCTGGTCTTAACGGTACTGCTGACGGTCACCGTGAAATAACAGAGGCGCAGATTATGAAGTCAAACGTATGCCTCTTCATGTTCAGTGCTGACAGACCGGGCGGACAGTCAGAGTTTGAGTTCCTCAGCCAGATAAGAACCAAGGCTGACAAGATTATTTTTGTACTCAACAAGATTGACCAGATAAAAAACAACGAAAACGAGTCATATGAAAAAGTTGCTGAGAACATGCTTAAGAACTTCGGAAGAATATTCCCGGATGCTACGGATATTCCTGAATTCTGGTGCATTTCAGCATATCAGGCTCTCGTTGCACGATCACACGAAAACCTTTCCTACCGCGGACGTACATCACTTTCAGAGGATGACAAGAGCAGACTCCTCAAGATGTCCCGCATGGAGGAGTTTGAAGACGGTCTCTGGAACTTTATAACAGAGGGCGACAAGGCAAGAAACAGTCTTATCACTCCTATATCAAGAGCTTCAAAGATGATTGACGAAACACTCAAGAATCTTGAGCTTGAGTCAGCTATTTACGATTCGGCAGTTGACAACAGCGAGGCTCAGCAGATTATCGATGAGCTCACTGCAAAAATTACTGAAACAGAAGGAAAGATGGATAAGCTCAGAGCAAGAATTGATGCTGATATCGAACAGTGCATCAGAAACGTTCTCGAGTTCACATTAACCAAGGTACGTCTTTTCAAGGGCAGACAGATTGCAAATCTTCAGACATACCAGACAACGGAGGACCTTATAGAACTCGAAAAGAGCCTTCCTTCAATTATCAATAACGGTGTAAGCGCAGCCACATTCGAATTCAGGGAAAAACTCATCACCGATATTTCAAACGCAGTCGGCAAGTATCTACCTGACGTGGCTGAGTCTGTAAAGATTTACGTTTCAGAGTATGAGTTCAATATCTGTCCGGACTGCAGATACTTCCAGACCGAAAACTCATTTGAGCTTGGAATTGAACAGTATCAGGACAGTGTAAACCAGACATGCAGCGAAATAAATACAATGCAGGCTGAACTCGATGAACTTACTGCACAGTATACAAAGGCTCTCAGAATTGAAAAGGAGAGAGAGAAGGTATACCACGATCTTACCCTTATCAGAGAGGAAAAACAGCAGTATGAAAACGGACTCGAAAAGCCTAAGGTAAAGAGAGTTTACACAACTGAGGAAAAGAGCAGATTCAGTCTGTTCGGACTCTTCAGAAAGAAGAAAATCACAGAAACTACAGAGTATATTGACGATACTGAATCACGCGCATGGAAGAGAGAGGTTGAGATGCGCCTTGCTGACTACTCCGAACAGATCAGACAGAAGACCATGGAGTATAACGCAATTGAGTACAACGGAAAGCCAAGCGCTGAACTCAACGAGGAAATTCACCTCAAGAGTTCAATCCTTTCAGAACTTCACAAACAGCTTGATGAAAAGCGTGAAGGCTTCAAGAACAGATATATCCGTGAAAACGTTGCTCTCTACCTGAAGAAGAAAATGTACATAGAGTCATTCTACAATGACGGTACAAACTCATATTCAGCTCTTGCTTCTGAAGCACTTGAAAGATTTGCCGGTGAGTTTTCAGTTAAGCTTGATGATATTCTTCACAATGACCTTGAAAGAAGATTTGACCTTATCAACAAGAATATTGATGCACTCAAGTATCAGCTTTCACTTTCAAATGATGAGAAGAACGAGAAGATTAAGAACATAAACAGACAGATAAGCACTATAAAGGCACTTTACTACAGGATAGAGGAACTCAAGAGATCTCTTAACTGCGGTCAGGAAAGTGACAGAATAGCAATCTGATCTGCGGTTTTAACCAGCATCCGGACTGTATCCGAAAATGCGGAACAGTCCGGAAATACACCTGAGGAGAATAATTGATGAGAAATATCAGCAGCAACAATTTTATAATCTGCCTTGGTGATGATGTGAGATACCGTTTTGCGCAGGAACTTATGCCGGATGGGCATCTTATAGATTCGAACACTCTGAAAATCAGCAAAAGCTATATTTTCATTCATTCGGATGAGGAAAATGTTATAGCTGATGAAAAGAAGATACTTGTATATACTTCAAAGATACAGGACGGCCGTATAGTTGAATTTCCGGTTTCAGGAATAGACCTTAAGACTGCGTTCACTGACCAGGACAGAATCAGAATCGGAAAAGCTGTTATATTTGCAGATTTTCCCTACAAGAAGGAAAATCTCAGATATCTTATAGACAAAACAGTCAGATCTGCGAAAAATGCAGATATTGACGTTGTTCTGTATAACGAAAAGCGTCGTGCGGGATATACGGACATTGAAAGGTCTGACAGAATTATTTCTGAGGCATATGCGGAGTTCGGAAGCTTTGGTATTGATATTTTCGAATACTTTGCAGGAACGGACAAGACTAAGGTCTTTGCAGTAAAACCGGATAATCTCAGATACAGTATCAGAAAGTACAAAAAGGAACTCAAGGGTGCAAAGTACCGTGTTGAGAAGAGATTTGACATTCACTTCAAGACGTTTCTTGAGAGAACGTATGAGCATTATTTCTCCTTTAACAATCCTTCCGAGTTTTCACGTTATCTTAAGCTTTTTGAGTTCGGTTCTCTGCCGATTGACACCGATGACATAATAGGCTCATTTGTATCTGATTTCAGGGATATGTACCTTGGAAATGACTCTGATATTCTTAACGAGATTACTGAGTTTTACCTTGACTATATATCCGAGATACTCAGCTTCAGACTCACTGAAGAAAGTGAACTTGTAAAGATGTATGTAACAGCTCTCTTTGACAAGATGTTTGCTGACCATCCTAAGCTTGCTTCCGGAAAAACTGAACTTGAGTACAAGGAAGTACTGAACAGAAACAATGTCATTACAGAATTTACTAAAATTGTTGACGATTATTTTCATCAGCAGCTCCCGAATCTTCTCCACAGCATCGCTGAAATGAAGATAAGGTCAGTTCAGAAGATGATTGACAACGGGGAGCAGGGTGAATAAGAGTGAATATTTCAGAAAAGATAGATGCTGAAGCAGTAAACAGAGTTGTTTTCAGAACTCTGGACCTGATAAAGGCTGATACGGTTTTTTACAAATCAGGACTTCTGATTATTTCCGGAAACGGTGAGGAACTCAGAAAAAAGCTTATGCATATAGACAGGATAGCAGGTGTGGCTGACTACTTTATTATGAAGGGAAACATAAAAAAAGCACTGCTTTACGCAGCGCTTCTTAAGAGAAAAGCAGGTCAGTATACTGATGATGTAAACAGTGCGGAGGTTGAATTACCTGCCGCGGAGTAATTTCGGCTTGATTTTCCGGCTGTATATGACCAGCATTCCGTTGAGACTTAAGTCATATGTGAAGCATATGAAATTAACAAGCAGGATTATTCCGGCAATAACGGGTTTTCCCTTACGGTTCAGCTCTTCATAAAATTCTGTGATTCCGAGGAACTTTACAGTTATGAAAAACTCGGACAGTATACAGAAATTAAAAATAACCAGCTTCAGAACATATCTGAAAAGTGCAGGCTTTATTTTTTCGATATACTGCTTTGTTACCGGATAGTGTCCGAAGAGCATGATGTACAGGAGAGCTGCTTCCTTGTCAAATGTGACAAACAGCGACAGAATACCGGTTGCCGCAAAGGTAAGATACGCCCATGAAGGATTTATTTCCACGGACATAATCATCATAAGTATTCCTGCCAGCATCGGAAGAGTAATATAGAGCACCGGAAAAACTCCGGTGAGAAACATACACATAAGGCAAAGGGAGGAAATAATACCTCCAAGTGCTACTTTATAGCTAATATTCTGCATTGGTAACAAGTGATCCGGAAGGACCATTTTCCTTTCAGTTATTGGGCTGAGGATACAGCGGCCTCAGGTCTTGCACGGCCCGGCTTCTGTTTCCTTAATAAAATGATAACACAAATCAATAAAATTATCAATAGAGGGGTTATTATGGGTGCGTTAAATATCGCAGTAATTATTTCGGGGATAGATGAAGAATACCAGAGCACTATATTAAGCGGTATTCATGAATTTGCTGATGAAAAAAATCTCAACATAGTTCATTTTATTGCGTTTGGAGGTGTACTCGGACGTAAAAATGATATTGGTGAGTTCAATATTTACAATCTTATCAACTATGATGTTCTTGACGGTGCTATTCTTCTGACAAATACAATTGCATCGCCGCCGGTAGTAGTGAAGATTGTTGATGAACTAAGAAAAGCTGAAATACCGGTTTCAAGTATTGACTGTGACATGGAAGGCTTCTGTTACGTCGGAATAGACAATGTAAAAGCCATGGAGGGCATGGTAAGGCATATTGTTGAAGACCACGGAGTCAGGGAGGTCAATTTTATAACCGGACCTGATACAAATCCTGAAAGCATAATGAGACACAAGGCTTACAGAACAGTACTTGCTGAAAACGGAATTGAGTACGATGAGTCCATGGTTTATCACGGCCTTTTCCGTGAACGTGACGGTGTGGCCGGAATAGAAGAGTTTGTTAAAAACTCACGTCTCGGAAAAGCAGTTGTATGCGCGAACGACGTTACAGCCCTCGGCGCCATAGCAAGACTCAAGGAGTACGGCTACCGGGTTCCTGAGGATGTTATGGTTACAGGCTTTGACAATGTATTCAACGCAAGAAACTACTATACTCCGGTAACATCTGTTGACAGACCGCTGAAGAAGTCCGGATATATTGCCTGCAGACAGGTGTATGATCTTCTTGTCGGAAATGAAACTGAAAAGAAGGTAATACTTGATACAACTGTATGCAGAAACAAGAGCTGCGGATGCCATGATATCGAGTGTGATGAAATCAATGTTTTCAAGCATGAAACATATGAAACCATAAAGATATATCACAGGGATATTCCTTCAGTAAACTCAATGTCATGCCAGCTTGCTGAGAGTGATACGCTTGATGAAAACCTTGAGAATCTCAAGGAATTTATCTCAAAAATAAACTGTGAAAAATTTTTCCTCTGTCTCTGCGAGAATCTGTTCAGCACAGAGGACGAAGACGGCGAGCTGAATGAGGAATTTATAACTGAAGGCTACACAAAAAATGTCGAGGTGCCGCTTGCATACTGCAACGGCCAGTACGGAAAACTCGAAAAGTTTCCTTCATCTCTGATCCTTTCGGATCTGAAGTGTCCTACACAGTACAGCAAGAAGTATTATTTTTCTCCGGTTCACTTCAATGACCGCTGTCTCGGATATTCAGTTATCTGCAACAGTGAGTTCCCGCTGAGAAGTCCTGTTTATCACACCTGGATAATCAGCCTGAGCAATTCTCTTGAAAATATAAGAAAGAAGCTGTGCCTTGAAAAAGTAAATGCGAAGCTTGAAAACCTGTATATATATGATCCGCTGACAAAAATCTATAACAGAAACGGTTTCCATGAGAGTGCTGATGAGTATGTTCAGAAGTGCGTTGAATACAGAAAACCTCTTATGATAATGTTTGCTGATATGGACGGAATGAAATACATAAACGATAATTTCGGACACAAGGAAGGTGACTGTGCTATCAGAAACATGGCCGAGGCCGTAAAGACAGCATGTACCGCTGATGAGGTATATGCAAGATTCGGCGGTGATGAGTTCATAGTGTTCGGATATGACTACAGTGAAGAAGAGGCTGAAAAGCTGAGCGAACGTATCAGAAATAATATAGACGAATACAACAGAACATCACAGAAACCGTATAATATCGGTGCAAGTATAGGCTGGCATTCGGAGATTCCGGACAGTGTTTCTGACTTTACTGCTATCATCACAAGAGCCGACCAGAAAATGTACCGCGAAAAAAGAAGCAAGCCTACAAGCAGGGAAGGGCGTCAGCGTCTCGGACTTGAATGATTCCTGATAAAAAAATCCGTTTTTCAGCTGGAAAACGGATTTTTTTATCCTGTGTTAAGTCTCTGCGGTAAACGTTAAATCAAATAGTAATGTGATAATGATTACAGCATGATTTTTCAGCCATTATAATAATGGAAGATACAAATCTTAAGTATTTACAGTAACAAGTAACTAAAAATTACGGCGAATGAGTGAATTATTTTATTGACTTAACTGACTTTCGATGATATAATTATAGTGAGAGTCAAAATAAATCTGACTCTCACTGTAATTATATTATTTATATTGCCTTGCACATCCGCTAACTTCGTTAGCTCCGTGCAAATCGGCTAATAGTCAATGACAAAATATTTTTGTCGTTGACTATATCTTATTAGTGTTGCATTTTAAACCTTTCATACACACGTTACACATTTCATGGAAACACTCTGGTAACAGCAGCAAATCAGTGTTTCTTAATCTTATTTATCTTTGGAGGAGATTTTGGTGAAAAAGAACAGTTCCGGAAAACATGGAAACGGTGAGAAAGGGTTAGGCTATATTGTAGGGTTCGCTGTACTGGCAGCTGTACTTATTGTTTTTGTAAAGTTTGTATCTGACTCTGTTGAAGATTACAGGACAGGTGATACAAGTATATTTGCACCGGTGGTGGATACGACTGAAACAACAGAAGCACCGGTAACGGAGATAACAGCGGCTGATACTGAGGAAGCGAAGCAGACTGAAGTTACAAAGGCACATGAGAGTCCGAAAAAGCTTGAAGGTGCTGAGATGGCAAGTGAAGTTGACGGTATTGGTGTTACACTCAACCATAAAACAGCAAAAACATATAAGATAGATCTTAATAAACTTGCTGAACCTGGTGATATTATTGATTCGTTCACTTTCTACTATCACGCAGCTGACGGAGAGACATATCTCGGCGATGTTAAGGGCGGATTTGGTATAAGCGTAGACAACAGGTGTGAGCTCAAAACCAACAACATCTGGTATCAGACTCCGGATGATTTTTCAGAATATACTGACGGAAGCTACGGCTGTGTAAAGTGGGAAATTCCTGATGGAATCAAAGAATATATAACAGTCCCGGCAGGCAGTGTGCTGTTTGGTTTCTGGTGGAATGACAATACCGAAAGCATCGTACTTGACAGGGTTGTATGCCACAGAAAAACAATCAGAGAAGTACCGGTTGAGGATGTCAGAACAGTTCCGGTAAATAAAGTCCTTAATACTGATTCTGAAAACACTCTGCAGATTCCTGTACTCGACCTTATAGAAGAAGGTCAGGAGATTGCATGTGCGGAGATTACTCTTGAAGCGTCTGAACCGGTCGGTGAAATCTACGCAAGGTTCGGAATGGATACACTTGCTCTTGGCAACGGTCATTATTCAGGAAAGACTGTTATAGTTTCCTCAGATGAAAATACAGTTAAGGTTAAGTGGGTTCTGAGCGACGTTGTAAAGCGCGGTGCCAAAAACAGCGGTAATTTTGAATTCATTCTTGAAAAATGCAGCCTTCCTGAGATAACCGTAAAGGATATTGCAGTAAGCTATGCGTACAGATAGTTTCAGGCTTTAAAACATATACTGACAGCAAAAAAAACACCTCAGGGCTGTATATAAAGCCGTGAGGTGTTTTCTGCTTCAGTGATGGTGATGATGCGGAGGGTCTGCATATCCGTTAAGAATATCGGAGATAAGATACGAGATATCCTCATGACATTTTCCGCATACAGTTCCGCACGAGGTTATTTTCTGAAGCTGCTTTATTACGTCAGCGGTATCACTGATTTGTGTGAGACTGTTCATTGCGTTATAGATATCTTCGTATGTAATACCTTTGCAGCGGCATACTATATTGTTTTCCATCTGTTTAAACTCCCTGTTATTTTTTTATAAAATCTGTGTCGGTTACAGTACCTGTAACCGGTGCTGCTGTTTAATATGAATTATACATTATTCTGTAACCGGCTGTCAAGAAAAATTATAATTAAGGGACAGAACGTGAGTTTATCATTCTTTCAAAGTAGAAAAGTAATGCTCAAAACTGTAGGATTATACAAAAATAATTACATTTCATTGACAATAACCGTCATATAACTTATAATAAGAGTGAACACTGGGAAGGATTCTGTGTTCACTCTTAATTTTTTAGAAAATACGGTACAACAGGGAATACATAAAGGGGTAATTTTTATGAAGGGAATCATAAAAAGGGGCAGCCTTAGATTTATGTCTTTTGCTGCTGCGTGCCTGATATCAGTATCAGATGCAGGATATACAGGTACTTTGCAGGATGTAAGTGCAGTAACTATGGCCCGGGAGTGCAGTACATGGAAACAGTACGACAGCAGATGGGGGTATCTGCATCTCGGAAAAAGCGAATGCACAGTGAAAAGAAGCGGATGTGCTATGACGTCACTTTCATTTCTGCTGGTTAAGGCCGGAAACTTTGACGAGAGAAATTTTGATCCCGGAGTTTTCTGCAGGCTTATGAGTGAAATCGGCGGATTCGGCGAATACGGTGATATAAACTGGATTAAGGTAAATCAGATTGCACCCGGATTCAGATTTGTCGGTACACACCGTTTTAAAAGTGATACCACCTATGAAGAACGTTACGGGAAGATAAAAAGCTATCTTGATGATGGATATCACGTAATCATAGATGTAAATGACGGCGGTCACTGGGTTGCGATAGACGGTATTGAAAATGACAGACTTATCTCATTTGATCCGGGCGGTGACAGGGATACTGATGTTTTCAGACAGTATAAGCAGGAAACGAATTCGTGCATAAAGGTTTTTAAGTCAGAGTTCGTTACAGCATTTCCGCCGGCAGTAAAATACAATTATAAAAAAGGCACGTATGCTGCCAATACTGAACTGAACATAAGAAGTGCACCTTATTCTTCGAGCGAAAAGCTCGGTACTCTTCCGGTCGGCGGTGCTGCTGAGGTGTACGAGATTGCAGGGTGCTGGGGAAAGTTCATGCTGGATGAAGAAAAGCCGGCATGGATATGCCTTGACTATACTGATCTTTGCAGTCCTGAGGCAGGCATAACAACAGTTACAGTTGTTCCTCCTGTACAGACTGTTCCGGCTGTTACAGAACCGTCAGTTACAGTGACTCAGCGTGTTACTGAACCGGTACAGACTACCACGGTGATACAGACAACTACAGAGAAAGTTACTACTACAGCCACAGAGAAGATAACCACAGTCACAGCACCTGAGGTTACTTCGGAAAAGGCTGATTATAAAACCGGAAGCTACAGAACAGCGGCTTATCTTAACTACAGAAAGTCAGCAGATGTTGAGTCCGAACGTTACGGAGTTTTTCCTCCTGAAACTGAACTGAACATATATGAGGTATCGGGAAGCTGGGGAAGAACGGTTTATGACGGAAAGGACTGCTGGATATGTCTTGACTATACAAAGTATCTCGGAAGCAGTTTTAAGGAGGAAACTCCGGCTGTGACAGAGGCACCTGCTGTTACGACTGTTCCGGTAACCACAGAAACTTCAGCTGTTACAACAGTTCCTGTGACAACCACAGTTACTGAACCTGTTACAACAGCGGTTACTTCAGATACAGCTCTGCCGGATACCGGTGAAAAACCTCCGGTTACGGAAAGCGGCAGATTCAGATGCAGAACAACAGCGGCTCTTAACTACAGAAAAGGTCCGGGCACAGAACACGAAATAATGTGCGTAATACCTAAGGAGACTGTTTTCGAAGTATATGAGTTTGATGAAGAACGCCGCTGGGGCATGGTTAAGTACGACGGAAAGTCCGGATGGATATGTCTTGACTACGTGGTGCCTGATGAGATTTCCTCTGCTCCGTCAGAGACAGATCCCGCAGAAGAAAAACCTGTTCCTGAGGAACCTGCAGTTTCAGAGAAACCATCAGGAAGTGCAGTTACAGGAATTGTCAGGTCAGAACCTGATGAGACAGGTATACTCAGAGGTGATACAGACGGAAACGGTTTTATAAACGTTCTCGACTTTATCAGACTCAGAAGCTGTTTTGAGGGAAATCCGCATCCGGTTGAACCCGGCGCCGATGTAAATGCTGACGGAATCATAAGCATTCACGATCTTATAGCTCTCGGAAACATGTTCGTTTCCGCTGACAGGAACTGACAGACATACGTTTACAATAACACCTCTGTTTTTTACAGAACAGAGGTGTTTTATTTTTTTATACTTTACTTTTGTTTTTTTTTATGTTATATTATAGTGTACGACATTATAAATTTCAGGGAGGATTACAGTATGAACTGGACAGAACTTGATATTTTTACTTCAACAGAAGGTATTGACCTTATAACTGCCGGTCTTATGGATATCGGCATAAGAGGTTTTGCTATAAAGGATGCGAATGACTTCAATGAATTTCTTCAGAACAAGGAAGGAAACTGGGACTACCTTGAGGATGACCTTATGCAGCTTGCTGAGTGCGAGACAACAGTAACTGTTTATCTTCCTGAGAACAGTCAGGGTGCAGAGATGTTAATTGCCATTAAGTCTATGCTTAAGACGATGAAGGAAAATGATACTGACAATATATACGGACGTCTCGAAACCGAGATGAGAAACGTTAAGGAAGAGGACTGGGCTAACAACTGGAAGCAGTACTTCAAGCCTATGACTATAGGCAGCAGACTTCTTGTAAAGCCTTCATGGGAGGATGTCGGTGAAACTGACCGCACGATTCTTGAGATTGATCCTGCTTCAAGCTTCGGAAGCGGACAGCACTATACTACAAAGCTTTGTCTTGAGTTCCTTGACAGACTCGATGTTAAGGGAAAGAAAGTTCTTGACCTTGGTTGCGGAAGCGGTATTCTTTCCATTGCAGCTATGCTTCTTGGTGCAGACAGTGCTGTCGCAGTTGACGTTGAGGAAAATGCAGTAAAGATTGCAAAGGAAAACGCCGGGAAGAATCATATCGATCCGTCTCTCTACACTGCATACTGCGGAAATATCATCAGCGACAGTGTACTTGCAGACAGACTCGGCGGTGACTACGATATCATCACAGCAAATATAGTTGCTGATATTCTCATAGGTATGAAGGATCTTTTCTACAGATATCTTAAGCCCGACGGTATTCTTATCATTTCCGGTATCATAGATGAGCGCAAGGAGGAAGTAACTGATGCAGTTACAAAGGCCGGATTTGAAATAACCGAATTCTGCGAAGAGAGCGACTGGGCTGCAGTAATGCTCAGAAAAAAATAAGATTATTCGGGATTCAAATCACTGGAGGGAAAAAATGTCCAAGAAACCAACAGATTACGGTAATGACAGTATTACTATGCTCAAGGGTGCTGACAAGGTAAGAAAACGACCTGCAGTTATCTTCGGTTCTGACGGAATAGACGGATGTGAGCATTCAGTATTCGAAATTATTTCAAACTCAATAGACGAGGCGCGTGCCGGATACGGTGACCGCATTATAATAACAAAGTACAGGGACAATGTTTTTGAAGTTGAGGACTTCGGACGTGGCTGCCCTGTTGACTATAACAAAACAGAGGACAGATTTAACTGGGAGCTCGTTTACTGTGAACTCTACGCCGGCGGCAAGTATGAGGCCGGCAGTGACACATACGAGTATTCTCTCGGACTTAACGGACTTGGTCTGTGTGCAACCCAGTACTCATCAGAGTTTATGGATGTTGAAGTACTGCGTGACGGTTACAGGTATTCACTTCACTTTGAGAAGGGTGAAAACGTAGGCGGTCTTAAAAAGGAAAAGTATACAGGAAAGCAGACGGGTACAAGGACAAAGTGGCGTCCTGACCTCGATGTATTTACAGAAATAAATGTTTCCGGAGAATTTTTCAGGGATATTCTCAGGAGACAGGCTGTAGTAAATCCTAATCTTCTCTTTATTTTCCGTACGGAAAACGAAGACGGAACATTTGAAGAGGAGAACTTCATTTATGAAAACGGTATAACTGACTATCTTAAGGAAACTGCAGGTGAGGATGCGCTTACAAGTGTTCAGTACTGGCAGTGTGAGAGAACCGGACGTGACAGAGCAGACAAGCCAGATTACAAGGTACGTCTGTCAGTTGCATTCACATTTTCCAATAAGATTAAAAAGCTTGAGTACTATCACAACTCAAGCTGGCTTGAGTACGGCGGTTCACCTGAGAAGGCTGTAAAGCAGGCCTTTGTTTCACAGATTGACACATACCTTAAGCAGAACGGAAAGTATCTTAAGAATGAGGGAAAGATTACCTTCGTTGATATAGAAGAGTGTCTTGTTCTGGTTTCATCATCATTCTCAACGCAGACATCCTACGAGAACCAGACCAAGAAGGCTATCAACAACAAGTTTATATATGAGGCAATGACGGAATTCCTGAAGCATCAGATAGAGGTTTATTTCCTTGAAAATCCTGATGAAGCGCTTAAGATTTCCGAGCAGATTATGATAAACAAGCGAAGCCGTGAAAATGCTGAAAAGACACGTCTTAACATAAAGAAGAAGCTTGCAGGTACCATAGATCTTTCAAACATGGTTCAGAAGTTTGTGGACTGCAGAACCAAGGATATTTCAAGACGTGAGCTCTATATAGTGGAGGGTGACTCAGCTCTCGGTGCTGTAAAGCTTGCACGTGAGGCAGAGTTTCAGGCTATTATCCCTGTAAGAGGAAAGATACTCAACTGTCTGAAGGCAGACTACAGCAAGATATTCAAGAATGATATTATCACTGATATTATAAAGGTTTTAGGCTGCGATGTTGAGGTAAATACCAAGGCAAACAAGGACCTGTCTTCCTTCAGCCTTGAAAATCTCAGATGGAACAAGGTAGTTATCTGTACTGATGCCGATGTTGACGGCTTCCAGATCAGAACGCTTATTCTTACAATGCTCTACAGACTTACACCTACTCTTATAGATGAGGGATACGTATATATTGCCGAATCACCTCTTTTTGAGATAACAACGAAGGACAAGACCTACTTTGCCTATACCGAAAAGGAAAAGACAAAGATTCTTGAAAAAATCGGCGATAAAAAATATACACTTCAGCGTTCAAAAGGTCTTGGTGAGAACGAACCGGAGATGATGTCGCTTACAACCATGAATCCGGAAACAAGGCGTCTTATAAAGGTAACCAGGGACGAACTTGAGGCTACAGCGGCAATGTTTGACCTTCTTCTCGGTGATAATCTTCAGGGCCGAAAGGATTTCATTTCCGAGTACGGCGGCGATTATCTGGATATGGCCGATATTTCATAGTTACAGTCAGTGACAGAATATTACTGCCGTTTACTGTACAGCGGACCGCAGACTGTTTAGTCATTTACTGTATTTGTCAGATGAAAATTTATTATAACAGGGGTATTGCAAATGCCAAAGAAACCAGTAAAAGAAACCAAAATCAAACCAGTACCTAATGCATATATAGAAGGCGCCGGAATTGTAGTTCATGAAAAGATAACCGAAACTCTTGAAAAAAACTACATGCCGTATGCCATGAGCGTAATTATATCACGTGCACTTCCTGAGATAGACGGCTTCAAGCCGTCTCACAGAAAGCTTCTCTACACAATGTACAGGATGGGCCTTCTTACAGGTGCGAAAACAAAGTCAGCCAATGTAGTCGGACAGACAATGCGTCTTAATCCTCACGGCGACGGTGCAATATATGAAACTCTCGTAAGACTTTCAAGAGGAAACGAAACCCTTCTGCATCCGTATATAGATTCAAAGGGTAACTTCGGAAAGTCATATTCAAGAGATATGGCGTATGCCGCATCACGATATACAGAGGTAAAGCTTGATCCTATATGTGCAGAGATGTTCAGGGACATAGACAAGGATACAGTTGACTTCGTACCTAACTACGATAATACCATGATGGAGCCTACACTGTTTCCTTCAACATTTCCGTCGGTACTTGTAAATTCAAATGTAGGTATCGCAGTATCCATGGCGAGCAGTGTCTGCCCGTTTAATCTTGAGGAGGTATGCGAGACCTGTATATCGCTTATCAAGAATCCGGAGCACAATATACTCTCCACTCTTAAGGGACCTGACTTCCCGGGCGGAGGCTACTATATCTATGACGAGGGCGAGCTCGCAAGAATTTTTGCCACGGGCAGAGGCTCCATGAAAGTACGAGCAAAGTACAGCTATGACAAGGCAGCCAACTGTATTGAGATTACGGAGATTCCGTACAGTACAACGGTTGAAGCCATCATGGACAAGATAATCGAGCTCATAAAGCTTAACAAGATACGTGAGGTTTCATATCTCCGTGATGAAACTGACCTCAGCGGCCTCAGACTTGCCATAGACCTCAAGAGAGGAACTGACCCGGACAAGCTCATGCAGAAGCTCTTCAGACTCACACCTCTTCAGGATAACTATTCATGCAACTTCAATATCCTCATTGCCGGAAATCCGAAGGTAATGGGTGTAGGCGAGATTCTTGAAGAGTGGACAGCATTCAGAAAGGAATGCATAAAGAGAAGAGTTTATTTTGAACTTACCAGGAAAAAGGAAAAGCTTCACCTGCTTGAAGGTCTCAGAAAGATTCTCCTCGATATAGACAAGGCTATTAAGATTATCAGAGAAACAAAGGAAGAAGCTGACGTTGTACCAAACCTTATGATTGGTTTCGGAATTGACGAGATTCAGGCTGACTTTGTTGCGGAAATAAAACTCCGTCACCTCAATGAGGAGTACATCATTAACAGAGTTCAGGAAACTGACCAGATGAAAAATGATATTGCTGAGATGGAGGGAATTCTCTCTGATTCAAAGAAGATTGAAAAGATAATCATTACAGAGCTCAGGGAAGTTGTTAAAAAATACGGCAAGCCGAGAAAAACTGAGATTATATATGATGATACTGATATATCAGACGAGATTGAGGATGATATTCCGGATTATCCGGTAAATCTCTTCCTTTCAGAGAGCGGTTACTTCAAGAAAATTACTCCTCAGTCACTTAGAATGAGCGGTGAACAGAAGCTCAAGGAAGGTGACAGGATAGTTAAGCATACCGAAGCTACTAACAGAACAGATCTTCTGTTCTTCACAGATATGCAGCAGGTATACAAGAGCAGGGCAAGTGCGTTTGACGACACCAAGGCCAGTGTTCTCGGTGACTACGTTCCTGCCAGACTTGGCTTTGACCAGGATGAAAACGTAGTTTCCATGATAACCACAACAGACTACAGAGGTTTCATGTTCTTCGTCTTTGAAAACGGAAAGGTCGCAAAGGTTCCTCTTAAGGAATACGAAACCAAGACAAACCGCAAGAAGCTTCAGAAGGCTTACTCAGGAAAGTCGCCTCTGGTTGCTGTACTGTATTCAGAGGACAACTGTGATATCGTTCTGTCGGCTTCAAACGGCAAGGCTCTTCTGTTTGATACAGGACTTGTTCTTCCTAAGTCAACCCGTGACACTCAGGGTGTTCAGGTAATGACACTCCGCGCAGGTGCAGTGATTACCGGTGCTGCAGTTGTAAGTGAGGAAAACGAACAGCTTGGCAGACTCAGAACAAAATCAATACCGGTTGCCGGTACTCAGTCAGGAAGTGCTGATATAATTCCCGGACAGCTTGAATTTTAAAGATACATAGTCTGCAAAAAGTTTATTATATAAAAAATTCAGCGCATCAAAGTTACGTAAACACGTATCTTTGATGCGCTGAATTTTTGTTTTCATGCTTTTTTCCGGATGCTTTTCAGCTGTACGAAATACCGGCTAAACCTCGCATTCGTTAAGCTGCCGGTCTTTGACCGGAAATTTTTTTCTCATGAATCTGTAGCATATCAGGTGTGCTGTAAATGTTAATATCCATGAAACAGGATATGAGATAAACAGCATTGCTTCGGAGTGAAACTGCGGAAGACGGAACAGAGTGAAAATCCATATTATACGGAGTCCGCAGGCACCGAGAAGGGAAATGACAGTAGGAGTAATGGCGTATCCCATACCGCGGATATTTCCCACGATGCAGTCCATAAGTCCGCAGGTGCAGTAGAAGCAGCATACCATAAAGATTCTTATTCTGCCTGCTTCTATAACGTCAGGACGTGAGTCATATACCGCAAGCAGCTGACGGCTGAATATAAATGCAGCATTTCCGAGAATCAGACCGGCTGCCGCAGCACACATGCAGGATGTGACTGCAATTCTGTTGAGCCTTGAGAACTTTCCGGCTCCTATGTTCTGACTCATGAATGTCAGCGCGCCCTGTGAAAATGCGTTCATTGAAACCCAGACAAAGCCCTCGATGCTTGATGCTGCTGCACTTCCTGCCATAACAATGTTGCCGAAGCTGTTTACTGATGACTGGATTACAACGTTGGACAGAGAGAAGATAACGCCCTGGATTCCGGCAGGAATACCTATCCTCAGGATTGCTGACAGAATATTGAGGTCAAGTGTAAGCTTTCTGAATGAAAAACGGAAAGCTCCTTCCTCTTTCATTAGGCAGCTGATAATCAGGGCTGCAGATATAAACTGTGATACCGATGTCGCCAGCCCGACGCCCATAACGTCCATTTTAAGCGGAATAACAAAGATGAGGTTAAGTATTACATTGACAACACCTGCTGCCGTAAGGTAAACAAGAGGCCTTCTTGTGTCGCCCTTTGATCTGAGAATTGAGCTTCCGAAGTTGTATATCATCATAGGTACCATTCCGGTAAAATATATTCTCAGGTACAGGGATGAAAGCGGAAGTACGTCGTCAGGCGTATCCATAAGCCTCAGCAGGTCAGGTGCAAATACCACACCGGCTGCTGTCAGGATAAGCCCGCAGATAATGCTGAGAGAAATCGCTGTATGTATGGTTTTCTCAATCTGCTTTGTACTGCCTGCTCCTGAAAAACGGGCAGTGAGTACATTTACGCTGACTGAGAGTCCGAGAAACAGGTTTGTCATAAGATTCACAAGAGCGGTGGTTGAACCTACCGCAGCAAGTGAATTTTCACCGGCAAAGTTTCCTACAACTATTACGTCCGCTGCATTGAAGAGAAGCTGAAGCACACTTGACAGCAGAAGAGGGACGGTAAGTGAAAGCAGGGACGGAAGGACGGGGCCTTCCGTCATATTTATATCCTTTTTTGTTTTAAACATTAATCATCATGTCTTCTTTCGGTGAATGCACAGAATTATCTGCAGAGGTTGAGAATATATCTGAAGATGAACCTGTCGCGTCTGGTTTTACTCTTATAAATATTTTCAGCAAGTCTGTTTGCTGTTTTTATGCATCCCGCGAGCTCTTCACGGGTAATTTCGTCAGTACTGAAGCCGGCCTTGAGTGTAAGCTGGATAAGTTCAGTTATATCACCCCGTGTGCTGTATTCAGCAGCTTTTTCCTCTGCATATTCGGCAAATTCAAGAGGAAGCATATTGTTTTTCCTGATATCGATATGCCTGAGAAGTTCGAGGGTGTAACCATAGACGTTTGATATATTTCTGGCATTTGAAGCCGTTCTGAATCCGGAGTGACGTTTTCTGATTACAATTACATGTCTTGCAAATATAAGCACAGGTATAAGCAGAACTGTCAGCACTACGGAGAGAATGACTCTTACCGTCCTCATAATGACTAAAGCTGCACCGTTTCCTTCACCGCTGCCGCCGGATTCGCCGTTACTGCCGGATTCTCCGTTGCTGTCAGGAGCAGAGGTCTGTACGGAAGGAGTGTCTGTGACTGCAGGCTCTGTTACAGGAAGACTGTCAGTTACTTCAGTAACAATCTCTGTTACCTCGACTATTTCCGTGACAACTTCCGGAGCTTCGGTTACAGGCATTTCAATAACTGTTGTAACCGGTGCATCTGCCTTGTATGAAGTTTCAGCTGAGATGATTCCTCTGTCATAGCCCGGGGTAAATTCGAAAGGAATCCAGCCGTAGCCGTCTATGTAGAATTCAGCCCATGCATGAGCACGTGAATCATGAATGTCAATTTTGTAGAATGAATTGATTACTTCAGCATTTCTGACATCAGACGGAACCATAACGTATCCTTCAGCGTATCTCGCCGGGACACCGTTAAGTCTTGCAAGTACAACAGCTGCCGTGGCAAAGTGTGAGCAGTAGCCCTTGTGGTTTTCCTTCAGGAAGTAGTATGTGAGCTCGGTATCTGAAGGAGTTCTGCCCGGTGAAAGAGTATATTCCGCGCTGCTGTGCAGGATTTTCTTTATTTCCGAGTATATTTCCTCAATGTTTCTGCCGTTGTAGTCAGGAATATATGAGTACTCATCTGCAAGTTCGTTCATGTTCGCACTTTCAGGCAGGAAAAGATAGTTGCTGTATACAAAATCCCTGTACGCTTTTTCCTCTTCGGAAACCGGTGAGGAATCAAGGCTGTACGGAACAGACATATCCTTGTAGTACTGAGGTGTGACACATATATCAAATGAGTATGAACTCAGGTCGTTTACACGGAAAAAAGCATCCTTTTCAGGAATAAGACTGTCCGCGGCAGATACGCTGTAAGGAGTAAACGCATATGTGTTAATACCGAACCATGAGTTTACTATCATATGTGCACGGTTTATTGAATTGCTGCTGTTCATAAGCCCGATATCGTTTGTATAGTTGAACAGCTGCGGATAGTTTCCTGATTTTTTGAACTGACTGAACAGTCCGCTGTTTTTACTTACAGTGGAGTCAGGAAGAGCATACCAGGTGTTACCGCTGTAAACCGAGCCGACAAATCCCTTGAGGTACATAACATCAGGAAAATTTGATGAGATGAGAACTGTAAGATCAGTTTTATCCTCAAAAGTAAGTTTTGAAATATTTCCGAGCTGGGACATGTCAGTAACCGGATTTTTTTCGTCCTCGCCCGAAAGTTTGCTTTTAATCTTTTCTACTGAGAGCTCGGCAATGGCATTTTTAATATCCGCACGGGCCTTCTTTACTTTGTCAGGACGCTCCACATCAAATGCGTTTATTGTCCATGATGAGATGAGAAATACGAAAAATACGGATATCAGAGTGATGATTCCTATATTTTCTATAACGTTGTTCCTGAGGTTGCCTGAGGAAACAAATATGTTTTTCTTTCTGACAAATACAGGCTTTCCGGATGTTGTGTGGTACTGGTTTCCGGCTATTCTCATTGCAAATACAGCAATCCAGTACGAAATCAGCAGTGAAAATGCTGTATGGTCAGGACTGTATCCGAACATAAGTCCTGTCTCAATGAACGGGAATGTGCATGAGAAAACAGTAATGAACCTTGGCTTTACAATAGTGTTGTAGCAGATTACGACTGTTAAAATCACAAACAGGAATATAAGGAATACCGTAAGGGAATATTCGGTATCCACTGTTTCAGGAAGTTTGTAGTAGGGATGCCCCGGAGGAGTTATCCCAAGCTTTTCGGCAATTATGTTGATAAATTCAGCATAGCCGTTTGAAAAATCAACCCTTGTACGGTATATTCCGTAACCCGTAAGAAGATAGACAGGAACAAGAAGCATTCTTGCCCTGGAAGGAAAGAGAGAAATAACTGATGAAACTATAAAGACCATCAGCTCTGCGATGAAAATCATTCCTCTGCTGCACTGAAAATCAAAAAGTGAGAGAAATGAAAGGTTGAAGCCCGCCACACCTGCCAGTGCTGTAACAATGAGCAGGAGACGGGAGTTGATTCTGTATCTGCTGTTGAATGTAAGAGATATGGAATCGGTTATGGTAATACCGTTTTGTGCAAACGATGATTCTGTGCTGTCTGTATTTCTGTTCATTTTTTCACCTTTTATATGATAACTTTGCTCAGTCCGCCTGAGATGTCGCTGCATATGATATTAACCGCACTGGTTTTCTCATCTGAGCTGAAGAAATCAGGAACTGCAGAGTCGTCATTGATATACAGATATGATTTCTTAAGCGAATTCGGCAGAACAGAAAGGTTATGGAAGATCTCATCCGAGAGAACCGGCGAGATATAGATAACGTGCGAAAATCTTGTGTCAGAATTTTCTGCCTGGTGGTGAATAAACGCACTGAAGCTGTCTCTGTATGTTCCGGAGTTGAAAATCGAACCGAGAAATACTGCAAAGTCATCTTCAGATTTTATTGTTTCAGTATTGTAAAGTCTGGTTCCGGCATCATACCAGGCAATCTGGTGTGATATGCTGTTCTGTATCATAAAATATGAAAGTGACATTGCCGTTTCAATTGCGGCGTCATTTTTGAAGAACCGGTTCTCTGAAGTTCTGTCCGAACAGAACTCAAAAACTATCAGTATGCTGCAGCTGACCGGAAGACTGTATTCCTTAACCATAAGCTCATCAAGCTTGGTGGTAAGATTCCAGTGGATACGGTTTATCTTGTCACCGTATGCATACTCACGTATATTGAAAATCTCGGAGCTGTCATCTCCTGGTTTTACCTTTGAGAACTCACTGCAGTCGTTTGTGGTGCTGAGTGAGGTCTGAACATCCGGATTAATGCTTGCAAGGGACGGAATAACAACTGTTTCCTGTGATATTCCGTATGTTATTGTCTTTGAAAACAGTTTGATATAGTCATATATTTTTATGCTTTTCAGAGTCACTGCTACTCTTCCGCAGTGGGCGTAGGAAACGCTGAACTTGATGCTCTGTTCATTGTCCGACGGAACAGGGAGCATTGTCGTCAGTGACTGTGATTCGCCCGTCAGTGTATTTGTAATCTGCAGAGTTGCAACTGCACATGAAACAGGAAGCACAGAGTGATTTTTAATCTTTACGATTATTCGTGACTCTGTGTTTTTGTTAATTGTTTTTTTCTCTATGTTCAGTGCCGCAGTTATATTTCTGGCTATGCATGACAGAATTATAAGCTGGATAACAGGAAATACGGCTGCTATTATAAGCGTAAGCAGGGACATGCTGTCTATGAACATTATGTAGAAAAGAAACATTGCAGCAAGCAGAAACAGATATGCTATTTTGCTTTTTATCATTTCTTCCTGCCCTCTCAGTTTATCTGAATATCAGGCTGCTTAACGCTTTCTGCTATTTCGTCAAGAACCCTTTCGGCACTTATGTTATTGATACGTGCGTTTGAGTTAAGGATAAGACGATGGGCAAAAACATCCTTGTACATGTACATGATATCGTCAGGAATTACGTAGTCGCGTCCCTTGAGAAGTGCGGTAGCCTTTGATGCAGCCATAAGAGCTATGGCACCGCGGGTACTTATACCGAGCTTTATCATAGGGTGTACTCTTGTAGCCTGGGCAAGTCTTGCGATATATGTATATATTTTGTCATCAACGTGGATGTTTTCAACCACCTTCTGAAGTGATACGAGAGTTTCCGCATCAGCAACTGAACTGATGAATTCAAGAGGGTTGTAGTTTGACTTTACCTTGAGAATCTCTATTTCACTGTTGATATCAGGGTATCCCATTGAGATTTTTATCATGAAACGGTCAAGCTGTGATTCAGGAAGCTCCTGTGTTCCGACAGAACCGATAGGATTCTGGGTTGCCATTACAATAAAAGGCTTTGGAAGCTCGTGTGTAACACCGTCAACGGTAACGCGTCCTTCCTCCATGATTTCAAGAAGAGCTGACTGTGTCTTGGTTGATGTACGGTTGATTTCGTCCGCAAGAAGCAGATTGCACATTGAGGCACCCGGTTTGAACTCAAAGGTACCGTTATGCTTGTTGTAAACGGTGAAACCTGTGATATCGGTAGGGAGAACGTCAGGTGTGAACTGAACTCTGTTATAGTCAAGTGAAAGTGACTTTGAAAATGCAAGTGCAAGTGTTGTCTTGCCTACTCCGGGAATATCTTCAAGGAGAATATGACCCTTCGCAAGAACTGCAAGGAGAATCTTTATAATAACTTTATCTTTACCGATAACAGCTTTTTTAACTTCGTCAATAATCTGTCTGACTGTTTTGATTGAATTGTTGTTTGACATGTTTTGTTACATCCTTCTGTGTGTAGTTGTACTATATAAGCACTCCTTTCAATTATATCATTTTTTTACTGCTTTTTCAATACTAAATCAGTGTTTCTCTGATTGACACATTCCGCCTGTGTTGCTATAATATTATGGTAAACTCAAGTCATGAAAGAAGCGGATACAATGAACAAATCAGATTATAAAAAAGGTGTGCTCTATATTGTGGCATCAGCCTTCTGCTTTGCGCTGATGAATCTCTTTATCAGACTCACAGGCGATGTGCCGACCATGCAGAAATGTTTTTTCAGAAACTTTTTTGCACTTATTATTGCACTTGTCACACTCTGGAGGGCGGGGGTTCCGTTTAAACCAGGAAAGGGAAATGTTAAGTATCTTGTGATACGTTCCCTGTCGGGTGGCCTCGGAATGATGTGCAATTTTTATGCTGTGGACCATATGGCGATTTCCGATGCATCGATGCTGAACAAGCTTTCGCCTTTTTTTGCGGTTATTTTTTCGGCATGGTTTCTTAAGGAAAAGGCGAACAGGTATGAGTGGGCTGCGGTAATATGCGCATTTGCCGGAACACTGTTTGTAGTAAAGCCTTCCTTTAACCTTGAAGCTGTTCCTGCATTTGCCGGAGTGGCAGGCGGACTCGGAGCCGGACTTGCCTATGCATTTGTGAGAAAGCTTGGCATGAGAGGAGAAAACAGCATGGTGGTTGTTGCATTTTTCTCAGCGTTTACCACTCTTCTTCTCACACCGAACCTCATTTTAAACTACAGTCCTATGACCGGCAGACAGTGGCTTTTCCTTGTACTGACAGGACTTGCTGCCGCCGGCGGCCAGATTGGTATCACAAGTGCGTATTCGAAAGCACCGGCAAAACAGATTTCTGTATATGACTTCTCCATAGTTATATTTGCGGCAGTTCTCGGATTTGCATTTCTCGGGCAGGTTCCGGACTGGCTCAGTGTTATCGGATATGTAATAATCATAGGAACAGCTGTTGTAAAATGGTATCTGACGGTAGTGAAAAACAGTGACACTGAGACGGCTTAATCTGCTTTACAATGTCAGGCAAATGTGTTATCATAGTAAACAGTGAATCTGAAACTCCGCATGCGGTTTTCAGAATGCCGTAAACAGATACAGTCAGTGACAAAAATATTTTTTCACTGACTGTTAGCCGGTTTGCACGGAGCTGACGGAGTCAGCGGATGTGCAGGGCAATATAATTCTGTTGTGAAAGGATGATATGATGGCGTCAGGTTCTTCAAAAAAAAGAAAAATCAGGCAGGACAGAATGATGGCACTGTCTGCAGCTCTGGTATTTCTTGTTATACTTATTACAGTTATTGCCGGCTCATGTTCAGCATCGAAGAAGAAGGCTGAGTCACAGGACGGCACGTCGGCTGAAGTCAGCAGTACAGTAAGACCATCCTCCAAGCTTGAATTTGAAATAAAATACGTGGACAGCCGCGATATCAGCAGGGGAGCACTTGTGCTTGTCAATGACAGTCACCGGTATACTGTTCCTGAAGAGCAGCTGACACTTTCTGCTGTGGATGAGATGCAGAACAGCTACTACATGATCAGAAACGTAGGTATGAAGCTTGATACACTTGCTCTTAAAAACTTCAACAGCATGATGAGCGGATTTTATCAGTACTCCTCAAAAAAGGATATAATGATTACTGAAGGGTTTGTATCTGAAAATCATCAGAACATCCTTTACAATCAGGCCATGGACAACTCAAAGTATGAGAGTCCGGGAGGCTGCTCTGAGCATCAGACGGGGCTTGCGGTTGACCTCGGAATATATCCGGATACATCCAGATCCTACAGGTATGTCCCGGCAGGCCAGTATTCATGGATTAAGGAAAACTGTACCAAGTACGGCTTTATCCAGAGATATTCTGATGACAAGGAGGACCAGACAGGCATAAAGGGCCATACAGAGCACTTCAGATATGTCGGCGTTCCTCATGCGTGGTATATGACTGAAAACAACCTTTCTCTTGAGGAGTATCTTCAGATGCTGAAAAAATACACGTACGGAAACAGAACGCTTTCAGTTTCATGCTACTCAAAGGACTACGAAATCTACTACATACGTGCCAGAAGCAGTACTCCGGCAGGAAGTGCGGACATATATGTTCCTGTAAACTGCCAGTATACAGTTTCAGGCAACAATACTGACGGATTTATTATTACTGTTGAAAAATGAGTCTTCTGCACTCTTGGTCGAAGAAAATTTAATATAGGATATTGAAAAAGTCATTGTGTTTCATGTATTCTTAAAGTTACCACACTTAGAATGCAAAAGGAGAAACACAATGACTCTACCAATAAGTATACTCAAAACT
>JAZUIH010000005.1:0-28914 GCA_045642145.1 Oscillospiraceae bacterium
ACAAGTGAGGACTTTATGCAGACAAACATGGCTAAAATGAATGATAGTAGAAAACTGTTTATTATATTTGCATAATTGCTAACTGTGTTAGGAATTGAAAGCTAACAGGGTTAGGAATTTTGAAGATATACTATAAGTAAAGTTCAGATATCATCAGAAATGTTTTCACATTGACGTTCTGGTTGTATTGTGGTAATATATAAAAAGTGTATACTGAAAAACCGGGAGGAAAGTATGGAAAAATATATAAAAGAAACTGAAAAACTGAGAAGAAGACTTCATGATATACCTGAGGCTTCGATGAAGGAAACGGAAACGCTGAAGCTTCTGAAGGAATACATATCTTCCGGAACCGGATTTGAGATAAATGACGCAGGAAGCTGGTTTTATGCAGCATGGCGCGGAGGCGGTGACGAAGAGGGTACGGCATTCCGTGCAGACTTTGATGCTGTGACACTTCCTGACAGTTCGTGTGCCCATCTCTGCGGACATGACGGACACGCAGCAGTGCTGGCTGTGTTCGGAAAACTGATTTCTGAGAGAAAGCCTGAAAAAAACATATTTCTTGTATTTCAGCCTGGTGAGGAGTCAGGCGAAGGAGCAGCTCTGTGCAGCAGTATTTTTGAAAAGGAAAAGATATCGCGCATATTCGGAATTCACAATATTCCGGGATATCCTGCAGGAAGTGTAATTCTCCGTGAAAATACATTTGCATGTGCTTCAGCGGGTGTGGAAATACGCTTTAAGGGCAGACCGGCTCACGCAGCATATCCTGAGGAGGGAAACAATCCGGCTGGTGCGGTTGCGGAGCTTATAAATGACCTGTCAGATTATTTAAGCAGGGGAAGCCGCGGAATGATTCTTTCAACCGTTATAGGAATTGAATGCGGAAGCTCGTCATACGGGGTTTCAGCCTCTGACGCAGTACTCAGACTCACTCTCAGAGCCGAATATGCTGAGGAGTTTGATGCACTTATGACATATGTGAGACTGAGAACATCAGTTCTTTCAGGAAAATACGGACTTGAATCCGCCACAGATGAAAAGGACGTGTTTACATCATCTGAAAATGATCCTGAGAGAGTGAATGAAGTACGTGCTGCCGCTGAAAAATGCGGATATGACGTCATTTTTCCGGAAAGTCCGTTCAGATGGTCCGAGGACTTCGGCGTGTATCTGAGCAAATGTTCAGGCGCACTGTTCGGAATCGGGGGAGGCGAAAACTGTCCTCCGCTTCACAGTGCAGGATATGAGTATCCTGACGAAATAATTCCGTATGCACTTTCAGTGCTTGCGGAGCTTATATAAAATAAAAGGGAACGTCAGAAAAAATTCTTTCGTTCCCTTTTTTGATTATTTAACTTCTATAACCGCAGTTACCATTCTGTGAGCGGATGCGAGCTCTGCCTGTGAGTTCATATTGATAACCGGTACTCCGTCAGCACCGAAGAATACTTTTTTGATTCTTGTATGGCGGCACGGGTCATACAGCGGGTCTGAGCTGTAGGTGCCGCATTCCTTTGAGGCGTGGGATTCCGGACGTGCGTGGTAAACTATGAGCAGGTCACCGTTTTCGTCGGTTACAAAGCTGTTGTGTCCCGGACCGGAAGGACCGTTAAGGTCTGATGTCTGAAGAACAGGTGAGGATATCTTTTTCCAGTTTGAAAGATTCATAAGGTCAGAATTAATATCCGCCTCAAGTCTTCCTACACAGTATTCTGAACCTGTACCAGAGGCCGAGAAGAATACATATATCTTACTGTCAGTCTTCAGCACTGCAGCACCTTCATTAACCCTGTTGTTTACCTTCTCCCAGCTGTACTCAGGCTTTGTAAGCATTACCGGCTTTGAAATGAGCCTGTTCGGTTCAGCAGGATTAATCTCAGCCATAAACAGTGATGAGTCACCTTTGATTTCTGCCCAGATAACATAGTGCTTTCCGTTGTTTTCAAAGTAAGTCATATCGAGCGAGAAGCTTGTAAATGATGAGGTGTCTCCGGACGAAGCCTGCATCTTTCCGAGTTCAGTCCATTCGCCGGTGTACGGGTCGCCGGTGCACTTCAGAACGTATGGTCTGATAGCCCATATATCGTCGCTGTTTCCGGCAGCAAAGAACATGTACCATGCGTTTCCGATTTTATGCATTTCAGGAGCCCATATGTGTTTTGCCATTATTCCGCTTCCGTGAGCCTTCCATATTGTCTTTTCATCAGCATCAGCAAGTCCTGCAACAGTCCTGCTTCTGCGGAGAATAATTCTGTCATAACCCTTGTTTACGCTTCCGTATGCCGGATATGATGCAGTAAAATAATAATATCCGTCACCGCCGTCAGTTATAAACGGGTCAGCGCGTTCTGTAATAAAAGGATCGCTGTAGCTGGTGCCGGAGAGATTTCCGGATACGGTATAAATGCCTTTTTTACCTGTGTTCACAGCATTCAGTTCATCAGCATTCCACTTTACGCGGAAATCAGCGCTGCTTCCGTCAGTGTATTTTACAGCAGCAGTTTCCGGAAGGGTTATTCCTTCGCCCTGTGAGACAGTGATATTTACAGTTTCAGTTCCTGTACTCTTCGGTGAAAGTGAACCTGAAGGGTAAGCACTGAGAAGTGCGCTGTACTGCTCCATATCTATCGGGATAACATAGCCGTGTCTTGGTGTAAAATCAAAGCTGTAGTCATTTCTGCTGACAGTTCTGAAGTTTTCAAGATCTGTTGTTTCCTGCATTACATAGTAACCGTCGCCGTATGCATCGGACATAAGCAGCCAGCGGTCAGTTCCGGAAATATTGTAGATATTAGGACCTTCAACTCCCATATTTCCTTCGGAAATCTGTTTTACCTCGCTGTAAGGTCCGCTTGCATGATCTGACAGACCAAGATAAATTCTCTTGTTGGTTTCGTTTTTGTAGTACATCCAGTACTTTCCGTTCTGATAAATGATATCAGAGTCAATGGCGCTGTCACCGTTTGCCGGTGCAAAGAGAAGCGCAGGGGCTGTGTCAAACTTACGCAGGTCACTGCTGTATGCATAGTACATAATTGTGCGGCTGCCGGTTTCGTTTGAGTGGTTTGCCCAGTAAATCATGTAGGACTTTTTCTCAGGGTCATAGATAGCCTGAGGGGCCCAGGCCCTGTCAGAGCCCATCATGGAAGGATATCTGTCAGCCACCTCAATAAGGGTAACATCAGTCCAGTTAATCAGGTCAGCAGACTTCGCGCTGATGATATTTCTGTTGCTGCTCCAGCCGAGTGATGACTTCATATCTGTTGCAAGGAGGTAATAATAACCGTCCTGTCCTTTGAAAATATACGGGTCGCGTATGCATTCGGTTCCGACATCTGATTTCCATACCGCATTTCCGCCGTTAAGAGCTTTGAAGTGATATCCGTCCGTACTGACAGCATATGAAAGCCGTTCCTGTTCAGGGGCATTTCCGAGAAAATATGCAAACAGATAGGCAGTGTCGTTTGTACTGTTTTTATATGTTCCTTTGTCTGAACCGGTTATGCCGAAGAAGTAGTCATTCATTGCAGCTATATCGGACGAATCATTTTTCCCGTCATTGTTAAGATCGGCAGCTGATGAGCTGACGCTGTCAAAACCGTTTACGTATCCGCAGTTCATAAGTATGCGGTCAGCTATATCGGTTTTTCCGTCACCGTTCAGGTCGCCGAGGGAACAGATTCCTTCACTTCCTGCAGGAGTAATAAGAAATTTCTGGTTTTTTCCGCCCCAGTAATCCCACTGGTCGATTACAGCGCCGTTTTCAAGACTCTGCCCGTAAACGTCAAGCGCCGCATTACCGGAGCATTCTGCAGTGATATAGTATGCGTCGCCGGTACTGTGAAGCATGAAGTGCTGTGACTTCTGACCTGAGTAATCGCTGAGAATCATACGGTTTCCGTTAGTGCTGTCACCGTTTTTCACAGTGAGCGCAAGGGAAGGTGATGACGCTGACATGATTCGGCAGTATCCGTTTCCTGTGCTGATTATCTGCCACTGCTGTGAGCTGTCAGCCGTTGCCTCCCACTGCTTTACCGAGCCGTCGCTGTATGCAGTAATGTATTTTTCACTTACATAACCTGAAAAAGTATAGTAACCGCCGCTGACTATATTTCCGGCAGTATCAGCCGGCACAAATCTTACAGTGCTGTCTACGGCGGCTGATGTTCTGAGCGTACATCCGGCAATGAGGCATACTGAAGCAAACAGTGCGGCTGCCTTTTTTATACTGAGCATATTTCTCCTCCTTAATCTCCGGTAACTGAAAATGTTTTTTCAGCAAATCCGTTCTGTACAGTACATAAGTCGAAGATTGTCATGATAATCATGAACAAACCGGAACAACTTTCAATAAATAAAACTGTACAAATTTCATAATACTGAACTATTGAAAATTATAGCATATATATATATCAGTGTCAATGAAAATCATGCTTTACCGGCTTTTCCTTATGTATACAGAAAAGTATCTTTCTGTGTTTGACAAACCGCAAGGATAATGCTATAATAAAAATTAAATGCCTACTGATTTTGTAGGGTAAGACGATAAATCAAAAAAAGGACAGAAAAATGACACTACAGCAGATTAACTACGCAATTACAATTTCGGAAACAGGTTCAATGAACAAGGCTGCGGAACAGCTTTATATCACACAGCCTTCACTTACAAACGCTATAAAGGAACTTGAAAAGGAAACCGGAATAACTATATTCAACAGAAGCGGCAAGGGTGTGACACTTACTGCCGACGGTACGGAATTCATTACTCATGCCAGACAGGTTTACCAGCAGTATGAAACTCTTCAGGAGAAGTACAGCGGCGGAAAGATAAAAAGAAAGTTCGGTGTTTCGGCACAGCACTATTCCTTTGCTGTCCACGCGTTCGTAGAGACAGTGAACAACTATAACACATGTGACTACGAATTTGCAGTCAGGGAAACCAAAACTGCAAACGTTATAAATGACGTTGCCTCACTTAAGAGTGAGCTCGGCGTTCTCTACCTCAGTGACTTCAACCGCCAGTTCATTATGAAGATTCTTCAGACAAACCAGCTTGAGTTTGTTCATCTGATTGACTGTGATGTTTTCGCCTATCTCTGGAAGGAGCATCCGCTTGCATCGAAGGATTCGGTCAGCATAGAGGAGCTTGAACAGTATCCGTGTCTGACATTTGAACAGGGAGACAAGAGTTCGTTCTATTTTGCAGAGGAAATAATCAGCACCTCTGAGTTTTCACGTGTTATCAAGGCGTCAGACCGTTCAACCATGCTCAATCTTATGAAGGGACTTAACGGCTATACATTCTGCTCCGGAATCATATGCGGAAATCTGAACGGCTCTGACTACACTGCGGTCCGACTTTCAGACAAAACAGACCGTATGGAGATCGGATATATAAAACGAAAGAACATCATCCTCTCGGCTATTGCAGAGGAGTATATCGAAAATCTCAGAATCTACCTTGAGAACGGATTCTGATTGTATACGGTAAACGCATTTTATACAGTGAAAAAAGAATATGACTTTCACTGCAACAGTACTGAGCTCTGAAGCCACGGAGACAGGACTTTTATTATGATATCAGGGGGAAAATGAATACAGTGCGGAAAACAGCATTTTTACTTGTCACGGCATCACTGATACTAAGCTTGTCCGGCTGCGGAAAACGAAGCAATCTTGACATATCATATTATTCAGCAGCGGATTCTGAACCAGCACCGGTAACCGATGAAACCGGTGCTTCTCTGACTGCGGAACCTTCTGTCAGTGATGCGGCGCAGAATGATGAAACCCAAACCACTGAAAATGTGGAGCCTGAAGCGGAGGAGCTTACTGCAGCACCGCTTCTGACAGAACCGCCGTCACTGAAATGCGGTCGTTATGATATGGTCAGCGCGGATAAAAAGCCTGAGGAAGCAGCAGACGAGCTTCTCAGAATTTACAGCACCATAGACCGTATGGCTGCATCAGCTGTTGAGTGTGATGATGACGAAACCATAGAATCAGGTCACAGAAAATTCAGAAAGGTAACAGACCGGCTTGTAAGCTCACTTAAGGATGTGAACGACTTTCTTGCGGCTTATCTTACCGGAACGGGGCTTTCTGACCTTTCATACCTTACCGGTGGTGAGTACCAGTCATATATGGACTTCGGCGGCAGTCTCTGGACGGTAAATGAAGGAAGATACACAGACTATTCGTGGGTTATGAACAACGGAAAAATAAGCATGCAGATAACCGGCATTACACCTGATTCGTTTTATGTGTCTGCTGATTACTATTATTTCGGCCAGACTACTGAAAAGATAAAAATAAAAATAGTCAGGGACTCCGGTGCATGGAAAATTGAGAACTGCGAGTCAGCTGCAGCCGCTGTTTCGGCAGAGGATGAATTCTACGGAGAGTGGAAAAGCGGAAACAGAACCATAAACATTTTCAGCGACGGATACGGACACTTTGAAGTGCGTATTGCGGAAACAGACGGCAGAAATATTTCTGCAGAATGGAGCTATACCTGCAGCTTTGACAGCAGCAGTGAGAGACTTGAAAGCTATACAGGAACACGTACAGAGTATGTATACGGAACGGACAGTACACTGAGCGGGCAGCATACGGAAAGCGGACAGTCGGCGTATTTCATGATTACAGCAGAAGGCCTCGCATGGGAGGACTGTATCAGTACGGATAACAGCGGATTATACGAAAAATCAGCAGGTTAGTATCCTACATTGTACTTTTCAGACACTGTTAATTTTGCAGTCTGTATGATATAATAATAGTAAACAGCATAGTCTGGATTTGATAAGAAAATGCTGATTTTCGAAAGGATATTGCCATATGAAAAAAATAACATGTATTCTGGCTGCACTTGCGCTCATGGCTGTGATGACAGGCTGCGGCAGTGAAACATCATCTGATAAATCATCAGTAACAGAGAAACCGGCAGTTTCTGAAACAGAAGCCGTTTCAGAGACAGCAAAGGCTGTCAGGGAGGAGACTCCGGCTGACAGCGATGAGGAAAAAACAGAAACTGAAGCAGCCGCCGGCGAAGCAGCTGCAAATCAGTACGGATTTTTTGCATTTACAAATCCTCCTGCATCAGGAGTAAGTGTATCAGCACTTGCCGGTGTCTGGAAAAACGCTGACGCGGAAGCCGGTCCTGTACTTACAGTTGCCAGTCAGTATCCTGATATTTACAGTGGTACATGGATTCTGACAGCTGCTGACGGAAGTATCCGTTCAGGATATATTAATTTTGAATACAAGCCTGAGGGCGAAGAGAAAAAGTACTGGTTTAACTTCTATGAAAGCTCCGGCGCACTCTGGGAGAGCTTTCAGATTCCGGGTGAGATGCAGTTTGCTGACATTTATACAGCTGAAAGAAAGTCTCACTATATCCGTACAGAGGACCGCAGTGTAACTGAAGCACAGACAGAAGCTGTTACCGGAACACCGGATATTACTGAAACACCTGAAGGTGAACAGACTGAAAACAGCGAGACAGTAACTGAAGAGAACAGGTAATCATATCAGCCGCAGGATGAATTTTATCCATTCTGCGGCTTTTTGAAGTTGTTGAAAGGAGTATTTCAGATGAGATTAAATGAACTTCCGGTCGGTTCATCAGCTGTTGTGGATGCAGTCGGCGGCAGCGGAGCTCTGAGACAGCATTTTCTTGATATGGGACTTATACCGGGAACTGAGGTTTCAGTTGTAAAACTGGCTCCGATGGGCGACCCTATGGAGATACAGATAAGGGGATATGAACTTACGCTGAGACTTGCGGATGCCGCTGAGATAGAGATAACACCCGTGACAGATCTTAAGAGGAAGCACACCAGACCTGACAAGATAAAAAAATCTGCACATCCCGGTCTCGGTGAAAGCGGTAAGTATCATAACCATGAGAGTGATGACAAAAATATTCTTCCCGAAGGAACAGTTCTTACATATGCTCTTGTAGGCAACCAGAACTGCGGTAAAACCACGCTTTTCAATCAGCTTACCGGTTCAAACCAGCACGTGGGTAATTTTCCGGGTGTTACAGTTGACAGAAAGGACGGACCGATAAAGGGACATCCCGGAACTCTTGTTACGGACCTTCCCGGCATTTATTCCATGTCACCTTATACAAACGAGGAGATTGTTTCCCGTAACTTTGTTCTGAAGGACAGACCGGGAGCTGTAATCAATATAGTTGATGCCACTAATATTGAAAGAAACCTTTATCTGACAATGCAGCTCCTCGAAATGGGCATTCCGATGGTAATAGCCCTCAACATGATGGATGAAATGACCGGAAATTCAGGTTCCGTTGATATTAACGGGATGGAAGCAATGCTTGGTGTTCCGGTAGTTCCGGTTTCTGCTGCAAAGAACCAGGGTGTTGACGAGCTTGTTGAGCATGCCCTTCACATTGCAAAATATCAGGAAAAGCCATACCCGCAGGACTACTGTGACATGGCTGATTCCGGAGGCGCAGTTCACCGCTGCATGCATGCTGTCGAGCATCTTATTTCAGACCATGCACAGAGCGCAGGCATACCGGCAAGATTCGCAGCAGGCAAGGTTGTTGAGGGTGATGAACTCATAATAAAGCAGCTTGCTCTTGAGCCGAACGAAGAGGAGATGCTTGAACATATCATCCTTCAGATGGAGAAGGAGAGCGGGCTTGACAGAAGTGCGGCCATCGCCGAAATGAGATTCACGTTTATTGAGAAGGTATGCAGCCAGACGGTTGTCAAGCCGAAGGAAAGCCGCGAGCATATCCGCAGTCAGAGGATAGACAGGATTCTCACGGGAAAATACACGGCTATACCATGCTTTATTCTTATAATGATTGCAGTTTTCTTTCTCACCTTTAACGTAATCGGAGCATGGCTTCAGGGTCTGCTCGAAGGCGGGATTGAGTATCTTGGTGCAGCAGCAGACGCCGGAATGGACTCGCTCGGAGTAAATCCTGTTATCAGGAGCCTTGTAATGGACGGACTGTTCGCCGGAGTGGGTTCTGTTCTTTCCTTCCTTCCGGTAATCGTCGTCCTGTTTCTGTTCCTGTCGCTGCTTGAGGACAGCGGATATATAGCACGTGTTGCATTTGTTATGGACAAGCTTCTTCGTAAAACGGGTCTTTCAGGCAGAAGCATAGTTCCGCTTCTCATAGGCTTCGGATGCACGGTACCGGCTGTTATGTCCACACGAATACTTCCGAGTGAGCGTGACAGAAAAATGACAATACTGCTCACTCCTTTTATGAGCTGTTCAGCCAAGCTTCCGATATACGCATTTTTTGTAAATGCGTTTTTCCCCGGAAAGGGCGGTCTTATAATGTCAGGACTGTATGTCCTGGGTGTCCTTACAGGCATACTTGCGGCATTTATCTACAAGGGAACTCTTTTCAGAGGTGAGGCAGTACCGTTTGTTATGGAGCTTCCGAACTACAGACTTCCGGGGCTCAGAAACGTTTCCCAGCTTCTGTGGGAAAAGGCAAAGGATTTTCTGCAGAAGGCATTTTCAGTTATTCTTGTGGCAACTGTGATAATCTGGTTCCTTCAGAGCTTTGACTTCGGACTTAATATGGTTGAGGATTCAAGGAACAGTATTCTTGCGGCGGTTTCAGGACTTATGGTTCCGCTGTTTGTTCCTCTCGGTCTCGGTGACTGGAGAATATGTACGTCGCTTATTACAGGCGTAATTGCAAAGGAAAGTGTTGTTTCAACCTTTGAAATTCTTTTCAGCGGAAATATAAGCACTGCACTCGATATACCTGCAGTATGCGCAATGCTTGTGTTCAGTCTTCTGTACACTCCGTGCATCGCTGCGATAGCCTCTGTAAAACGCGAGCTGGGCGTTAAGTGGGCAGCAGCAATCGTATTATGGCAGTGTGCTGTGGCATGGGTAGCGGCATTTCTGATAAGACTGGCTGTAATGCTCATCGGAGGATTCTGATTATGAACATATGGGATATACTTATACTTGTGTTAATAGCTGCTGCAGTTGCTGCAGCGGTACGCAGAATGATAAAAAACAAAAGGGAAAACAGATGTAACTGCGGATGCGGCGGAGGCTGCAGTCAGAACTGCAGCAGAAAGGAGCATTTGTAATGCTTGCAAATTATCATACACACACCTTCAGATGCAGACATGCTTTCGGTGAAGACAGGGAGTACGTTGAGAGTGCGATAAAGAACGGAATGAAGGTGCTCGGCTTCTCAGACCATTCTCCGTTCATTTTCGGAAACGGTTTTGTTTCACCCGTAAGGATGCTTCCTGAGGAAACTGACGGATACTTTAAGTCGCTTACTGATCTCAGGAAGGAATACGAAAAGGATATCCGTATATATATCGGATTTGAAGCTGAATATATTCCTGAACTCATTGAGGCACAGGACAGATTTCTTAAGGATTATCCTGTTGACTATATGATTATGGGTCAGCATTTTTATGAACATGAAGAGCGAAGCAGGTCCACAGGCAGGTCCACTGCAGATGAAAGTGATATTGTCAGATACGTGGATCTTGTAACAGAGGGAATGGAGAGCGGAAGATACAGGTATATCGCCCATCCTGACCATATAAACTATATCGGAGACAGGGAGATATACATGCGTGAGATGCGCAGACTATGCAGATTTCTTAAGGAAAAGGACGTTCCGGTTGAGATAAACATGCTCGGCCTGATTGAAGGCAGACATTATCCGAATCCGTATTTTCTTAAGGCTGCTTCTGAAACAGGGAACAAGGCGATAGTCGGATGCGACGCCCATACCCCTGACCGGCTTGAAGCGGTGGAATATCAGGAAAAATGCAGGCAGAAGGCTCTTGAGTATGGTCTTGAGCTTATCGATTTTCTTCCCGGACTTGAATAAACCGGAAATTATACAGTGTGTTACAGATTCGCTGTATTTCATAAAAAAAACGGCAGACACCGGCGCGTAAATGCTTGTTCCGGGTCTGCCGTTTTGCTGTATCAGCTATGTATAATCTGTACTAAAACCATTGAAATAATTGCGAAAATATGTTATAATTACAGAAAACAGATACCCGTGTCAGGCTGCTTACTGTGCACGGATATATCAAATTCAGAGGAGTGTGAAAATTGATTAATACGGATGAGATAAACGGAAAGATCAAACGCGTTATCATTTCAGAAGAACAGATCAGAGAAAAAATCAGGGAAGCTGCGGCATGGGTTAATACTGAGTACAGGGACAAGCCGCTTCTGCTGATAAGTATTCTTAACGGAGCTTTTGTTTTTATGGCAGACTTCTGCAGAGAGGTAAAGATTCCGTGTGAGATTGCATTTATGTGTGCAAAGAGCTACTACTCAGGCACAGTTTCCACAGGTGATGTTCAGATAACAATGGATATCTCTCAGGATATAAGCAATTATAATGTAATTATAGTTGAGGATATTATTGACACAGGACGTACGCTGAAGGATGTTGTCAGAAAGCTTAGGGAGAGAAATCCGCTTTCACTTAAGGTAATTACACTTGTTGACAAGCCTTCGCGCAGACTTGTTGATTTTGAGGCGGATATGTCACTGTTTACGATTCCTGACCTGTTTATTATCGGATATGGCCTGGACTGTGCTGAATACTACCGCAATCTTCCGTATATCGCTGAATACGACGACAGTCTGTGAAGGGAAGGTGCTGCATATGACAGACAAAATTTTTAAACTTAAGGAAAACAAAACAAATGTTAAGACAGAGATAACTGCCGGAATAACGACGTTTATGACAATGGCGTATATTCTCGCAGTAAATCCGAACATCCTTTCGGAGGCCGGTATGAATCCGACGGCAGTACTTATAGCTACCTGTCTTGCTTCATTTGTGGGAACTGCATGCATGGCTCTTATGGCAAATCTTCCTTTTGCAATGTCTGCAGGCATGGGACTGAACGCATTCCTTACTTATACTATAGTCGGAAATATGGGATACTCCTGGCAGATGGCACTGTTTGCAGTATTTGTTGAGGGTATCATATTCCTGATTCTGTCGCTTACAAACGTCAGAGAGGCTATATTCAATGCAATTCCTGTTACACTGAAAACAGCAGTTTCGGTTGGTATAGGCCTGTTTATAGCCTTCATCGGACTTCAGAATTCAGGTCTGTGCGTTGACAATCCTTCAACTCTTGTAAGCATAACAGGCTTTACTGAAAACTTTACCACACAGGGAATCTGTGCACTGCTTGCGGTTATCGGAACACTGTTTACGTTTATTCTTCACCAGAAGAAGGTCAGCGGTTCAATTCTTATCGGAATACTGGCCACCTGGGCCGCAGGTATGCTCTGTCAGGTGGCAGGCATATATGTACCGGATCCTGATGCCGGATACTTCTCACTGTTTCCGCGTCTCGGGATGACAGACTTCAGTGCATTCGGAGAAACCTTCGGACAGTGCTTCAGCATTGATTTCAGTTCAATAGATATACTGAGCTTTGTGGTTATTATTTTCTCGTTCCTTTTTGTTGATCTCTTTGATACACTCGGAACTCTTATCGGTGTAAGTGCCAAGGCAAAGATGCTTGACAAGGACGGCAAGCTCCCGGCAATCAAGCCGGCACTTCTTTCAGATTCAGTAGCCACAACAGTCGGCGCTGTATTCGGCACATCAACCACAACAACCTTCGTTGAGTCATCAGCAGGTGTTGCAGTGGGAGGAAGAACAGGTCTCACAGCTCTTACAACAGCATTTCTTTTCCTTATATCGATTCTCTTTGCACCGGTGTTCACAGCTATACCTTCATTTGCAACTGCTCCGGCGCTTATAGTTGTAGGATTTCTGATGTTTTCAGCTATTTCTGAGATAAAATTCAATGACAAAAATATCACAGAGGCGATTCCGGCATATATATGTATTATTTCAATGCCGCTTTTCTACAGTATTTCAGAGGGGATTTCACTTGGAATAATCTCATATACAGTAATCAACGCAGCATGCGGAAAATACAAAAAGGTTCCGGTACTTATCTACGTACTTTCAGTTCTGTTTGTTCTCAAGTACATATTCCTGTAAGTTTAGCTGATTCATCCGGATAACCGTAACAATAAAATGAATGCCCCCTGCTTTCAGGTGAAGGCAGGGGGCAGTTTTACACAGTTCTGAAGTTTTTTCCTGAGATGATGTCAGGTGTGAGACAGTGATCAGTCGCTGTATTTACGTACTCTGAGCGGAATATTCATTGATTCTGCAATCTTTCTGCATTTTTCAGTGTCCTCTTCGGAAATTACGTCAACAACTGAAAAACGTACATCGTCAAGATACTTTTTGCATTCATCTGCAAATGAAAGCATTGCATCAAAGGACTGGATTCCGAACTTCGGAGATACAATTTCATAGTATTTTTCTGCGTCAGGTGCATTGAGGCTGATTGAAACGCTGTCGATACATTCGCATACTTCCTTAACTATATTCCTGTTCCAGATAAGGTTTCCGAGGCCGTTGGTATTAAGTCTTATACTAAAGCCGAACTTTTCCTTAATATGCTTACAGACTGCCTTGAATGTGTCAAGTGCACAGAGCGGTTCACCGTATCCGCATACAACCACCTCATCAGTACCGTTGTAGCTGAATGAATCAACAGCGTCAATGACTTCGCTGAGCTCAGGAGTATGCCTGTGCCAGAGTGAGTCAGCCTCACCGATTGCATCTCCGTTTTTTCTTATGCAGAATGAGCATCTGCACGGACATTCGTTTGTAAGGTTAAGGTAGACCTTACCGCCATAGGTGTAAACAATATCAGCCATAGTATTATTCCTTTCCGTTTATCTGCCTTCAACGACAGATTTGAAATTTGCCTTGTCGAGCAGCATGCCGACGCCGCAGTAAATGATTGCGCTTCCCACAGGCTGAACAAGTCCTCTGAGAACACTCGCTACAGTTGAAGCAGCAAATCCGAACATAATTCCTTCAGCAAGCCAGTATCCGACAATAGTGATTAATCCGGAGATTACAGACATAGCAACTGTTTCCTTTGAAATAATCCTTGAGAAGCTGCCCTTGTTCTTTAAAAGCTTAACAGCAATAAGAAACGGAACAGTGTTAAGTGCCTTGATTACAGCTGTAGGCAGAGCCCATACAGCAGCACCTGAGAGTATGTCTGCCATTGCTCCTCCGGCAGAGGCTGCGAAAACAGCATACGGTCCCGGGAGAAGACAGGCTGCAAGGTAAATCATTGAGTCACCGAAGTGGATATATCCGCTGTTTACTGTCTTTATCTGAAAGTAGGCGGTCATAACTGTTATGAGCGCTGTAAACATAGCTGTGACAGCCATTGTTCTGGTTTTCTGATTTTTCATTGTTTTTAACTCCTTTTCCGGTAAACGCGGTAAACAGGCCGCGGTTTCGGTCAGCTTATATGCACATCTGCAGAATACGCTGCTGATGTGCAGAATAATAAAGAGCCTGCAGTGCTTCCTTAACTATATATTATAATATAACAAATTTGTCATCAATAAAATACACAAAAACAAGAATTTTTTAGGGGTCACTTTATGAAGTATCAGTATTCAGACAGCGGTCAGCCGCTGTATATGAGAGTATATGAATATTATAAAAACATGATTGCTGACGGTACACTTAAACCCGGACAGAAAATTCCCTCTGTCAGAAGGTGCTCCGAGGAGCTTGAGATAAGCCGGACAACAGTGGAAAATGCATATATGTCGCTTGCCGCAGACGGATATATAATTGCGAAAAAAAACAGCGGATTCTATGTAACGGATATCCGTCCTGCCGGCAGCGGAGAAAAGAAGGTATATGCCAGGGACAAACGAAGCAGGATAGTCTATGACTTTGCCTCAGCAGGCGCTGACAGTGAGAGCTTTGACTTTAATCTGTGGAGAAGGTATATCAAAAGTGCCCTCAGACAGGATGCGAGACTCCTGTCATACGGTGAGCCGCAGGGTGAGTACGAGCTCAGGGAGACAATAGCCTCGTACATCTCAGCTTCAAGAAACGTTATATGCAGTCCTGAGAACATTGTTATCGGTGCCGGCGTTCAGACACTTTTCCACATCCTGTGTGCCGTTACAGGTGAGACGAAGAGAATCTCCTTCAGAAATCCTGATTTCAGACAGGGTATAGCTGTCTTCCGCGATCATGGCTGGGAGATAACTGACGAAAGACCGGATGTTATATACGTAAACCCGTCAAATATGAATAAATTCGGCGATGTAATGGGTGTTGAGGAGCGCTTCAGACTTATCAGGGAGTCTCTTGAACGCGGACAGCTGATTATAGAGGATGACTACGGAAGTGAGTTTTCATACTTTTCCAAGAGAACGCCGTCGCTTCAGAGTCTCTCTTCAGGAAAAAATGTGGTTTACACCGGTACATTTTCCCGTCTTCTCCTTCCGTCAATCAGAATGAGCTATATGGTTCTTCCTGATGATATGCTTGAAAAATATTTAAAAGTTGCGTCTGACTACAACCAGACTGCTTCCAAAACCGAGCAGATAGCACTGTGCCAGTTCATAAGGGACGGACACATGGATTCGCAGATAAGAAAACTGAGAAAATTATACTCAGCTAAGTCAAAATATCTCGCAGATACTCTTAAAAACTGCTTCGGCGGGTCGATAAATATTTTAACGGCTGATAACGGACTGAACGTTATGGCAGAGGCTGAAACAGACCTGACTGCTGAAGAGATTCACAGAAGAGCAGTCGGAAACGGAATTTCACTGACAGTACTGAAGAAGGATGAAGGGCGTGTAAGTATCATACTGTCATGTACTTCTGTAAAAAGCAGTGATTTCGGGGAAGCAGTCAGTCTGATAAGAAATTCTGTACTATAGTGCATTACAGGGAGGTAAGCGTATGAAAAAATACAAAAGAATATTCACAGTCGTAATTGATTCACTGGGAGCAGGAGCGATGCCGGATGCAGAAAAATTCGGAGACGCAGGAACTGATACACTAAGACATATCTCTGAGTCAGTGGATACATTTAACGTTCCTAATCTTCGCAGACTCGGTCTTGCAAATCTGTGTGCGATTGACAAGGTCGGACCTGTGGACAGCCCTGAAGGAAAATTTGCACTTCTTTATGAAGCGAGCAACGGCAAGGATACTATGACAGGGCACTGGGAGATGATGGGCCTGAAAATCACCACACCGTTTAAAACCTTTACCGAAAACGGATTTCCGGAGGAACTGATTAAGGAACTGTCAGAAAAAACAGGCAGGGTAATTATCGGCAACAAAAGCGCCAGCGGTACAGAGATACTTGATGAGCTTGGCGAGGAGGAGATACGCGAGGGTCATATGATTGTCTATACGTCCGCGGATTCAGTTCTGCAGATATGCGGCAATGAAGAAACCTTCGGACTTGATGAACTCTACAGATGCTGTGAGATTGCAAGAGAGCTTACAATGAGGGACGAGTGGAAGGTCGGAAGGGTAATCGCAAGACCTTATACCGGAAAGAAAAAAGGTGAGTTTGTCAGAACAAGCAACAGACATGACTATGCACTGAAACCATTCGGCAGGACAGCACTTGACGTGCTCAGGGACAACGGACTGGACGTAATATCAGTAGGAAAGATTTCAGATATATTTGACTCCGAGGGTATAACTGAGTCTAACAAGTCAAAGAGCTCTGTGCACGGAATGGAACAGACAATTGAGATTGCAGAACGCGATTTTACAGGTCTGTGCTTTGTTAATCTTGTTGACTTCGATGCACTCTGGGGTCACAGGAGAAATCCTGTCGGGTATGCCCGGGAGCTTGAACGTTTTGATGAAAAGCTCGGTGTACTTCTGGAAAAACTTCACGACGATGATCTGCTTATAATCACAGCCGACCACGGAAATGATCCTACACACACCGGCACAGACCATACACGTGAGAGGGTTCCGTTTATTGCATACTCACCGTCTATGAAGTCCGGCGGAAGGATAGAGGACCAGAACTGCTTTGCAGTTATCGGAGCAACTGTTACCGATAACTTCGGTCTGACGATGCCGGAGGGAACAATCGGAACATCCATACTTGAACTTTTGTAAACACAGCAGCATCCGGATGTACTGTAAAAAGGAAATACACCGGACTCAGTGAAGGGAGAATTAAATTATGTATACAAAATTAATGTCATGCCTTGAGAGCATAAGAAAAGTAACTGACTTTAAACCGGAAACCGGACTTGTACTCGGCTCAGGTCTGGGTGACTATGCGGACAGTATCAGAACAGTGGCGGTTGTTGAATACAGGGACATCGAAGGATTTCCTGTGTCAACTGTTAAGGGACACAAGGGAAGATTTGTATTCGGTTATGTTGAAGATGTTCCTGTTGTAATAATGCAGGGAAGAGTACATTACTATGAAGGCTATAAGATGTCTGATGTTGTTCTTCCCGTAAGACTTATGGGAATGCTCGGAGCCAGGAAAATTATTCTTACAAATGCAGCAGGCGGAATAAACCCTGAGTTTAATGCAGGGGATTTTATGATAATCACTGATCATATTACAACAGGCGTACCAAGTCCTCTTATCGGACCTAATATCGAGGAGCTCGGTACAAGATTTCCTGATATGAGTGAGGTCTACAGCAGAAGAATGCGTGACGTCATTGAGAACGCTGCTGCAGAATGCGGAATCAGGCCAAGACAGGGCGTTTACGTTCAGTTTACAGGACCTAACTATGAAACACCTGCGGAGATCAGAATGGCTTCTGTATGGGGCGGAGATGCTGTAGGAATGAGTACTGCATGTGAAGCAATGGCAGCAAGACACATGGGGCTTGAGGTGTGCGGTATATCATGCATAACCAACATGGCAGCCGGTATCTCAAAAACTCCGCTTAATCACAAAGAGGTTCAGGAGATAGCAGACCGCGTGTCATCACAGTTTAAACAGCTTGTGACAAGAGTTATAGTTACAGCTTAAGACAAACGAAACGGTCGTTTGCCGTAATATATGAAAACAGCTTAAGACAAAACAGAAAGCCCGCCGGAAATCCGGCGGGCTGTTATATTTACTGTTCATTATCTGAAAAATAATCTGTTTATCTGACAAGCTGAGTGTTATCAGATATTCGGAATCTTTCTCTTGGATCTTGTAAGTGTTCTCTTTTCAACCTGACAGTCCTCAGAAGCTGTGTGTTCAGTCTCTGACCACTCTGTCCATTCACTCCAGTCAGAAATTATTTCCTTCTCGAAGTGATATACTGTTTCGATAAGAGTACGTCTCTTGTATACATACCACTCAGTTTCTGCTGAGCCGAACTTCATTGCATATGACTTTCCGTCAACAACATGTGCGCTGAAGAAGATGTTGCTGAGCATCGGATCACCGGCAGGTGTTGTAGTCATATTGTCAGTAACAAGCTTCCAGTTCTTTACGTCAGGCTTAACGTTTTCAGGTGAAATGATTTCTTCATAGGACCACTTGACGTTTGAAAGATTTGAGTTGAAGAAGTTTGCCACGTCAGGACTTGAGAATGACATTCCGTTCATGTTTGCAGGATTGAACCAGCCTGCATACTTGAAGCCGTTTGCCATTCTGATAATTTCACATGTATCTCCTGGCGGAATAGCTTCAGATGAGAAGTACTGGTCTGTTTCCCAGTCAGAATATCTGCAGTCAGTACCCGTGAGTGTGTAATCCTCGTACTCGCTTGTATCTGTTGTGTCACGCTTGTCGGTTGTACGTGTTCTGCTTCTTCTTCTGTATTCTGTTTTGGTTTCAGTGATATAGTTTGAAGCAGAAACAGGCATAGGATTTTCTTCCCATTCAGACCATGTACCTGCACTTACAGTGAGTTTGATTGAAGTTCCAGGGAGAACCTCTGTGTCAGGAGCGATGCTCTGAGCTATAACAAAGTTGAAGTCTCTCTCATCTTCAACATATTCAATCTCTGAAACAAGTCCCTTGAAGGCTATCATCTGTTCGGCAGCCTTCTTTTCCTGACCAACGTAGTTTATAACCTTTTCCTTAACCGGCTCCGGTTCCGGTTCCGGCTCAGGTTCCTTAACCGGTTCAGGTTCAGGAGTAATTACAGGTGCAGGCTCTGCAGGTGTTTCCGCAGCAGTATTCTCTGTGCTGATCTCATCAGGCTTGTCTGTTTCCTTGGCAAGACTGATGGAGTTCTTTGATGACTGATAGGTTGTGAAGCTGAGAATCTGATCAACTGATTCGTCGATAGTTTTTCTTGCTTCTTCCTTTCTTGCGGCTTCGTCCTTAACTTCGTCAGAAACCGGTTCTGAAACTGCAGGAGTGTCAGAAACTTCAGGAGCAGCCGGAGCATCAGGTGTGCTGAAGCTGAAAGATGAGTATTTGCTCTCTGATGTTTCAGCAGCTGCGTTGTCGGAGCTCTTTGTGTACTCCATGTATGTAATCGGACTTGCGTCAGGATCATCTGATGCATTTCTGATTTTTACGTTCTTTGAAAGATTGATTGATGGTTCAAATGAACTGCGTTTGTTCTTAAGCTCATTAAGCTGTTTGTCGATATCATCATGTGCTTCTGAAGCATCCCTGTCAGCAGGTGTAGGCTCTGCAGAAACAACCGGATTTTCCTCTCCCTTTTCAGGAGCCTGAGGAGCAGGAACTGCAATATTACCGAAGGATGCATCAGGCTGTGTATGTGCATATGGATCAAACGCTGAAAGTGATGCCGGATTGAATGATGCAATCGGTGACGGAGCAGGAGCCGGAGCTGAAGGTGCAGGAGCGACCGGTGTAACCGGAGCAGCTGGTGCAGCAGAAACCGGTTCAGTGCTGATTTCCGGTGCTGAAGGAGCAAATGAAGGTACCGGAGGCGGTGTTAACACAGGTGCCTGAGGAGGTACTATGTTCTGGACTGGAGGTTCAGGAGCAGTGAATACCGGAACCTCAGGAGTCTGAGGAACATTTTCAAAAGAAGGAGGTGTGACAGTAGTTGTCGGCTGGAATCCTCCGAATCCCTGAGCAGCAGCCTGTTCCTTTACCATCTTTTCAAACGGTGATGCATAGTTTGCGTTAACCGGAACCGGCATTACCGGCGGTTCATTTGGAGTGAATGTGTTAAGATTTTCAACAGGTGAGCTCTGTGGTGCTGTATCTTCGCTGACAGCCGGTGATGTAAACGTAATTTCACCGGTCCTGAGGTTTGCACCGCAGAATCCGCAGAAGTTCATTTTCTTTTTGTCTTTTATCATTTCGCCGCAATTTGGACATTTCATATAAAAGGACCTCCGTTTCTGATATTAAGCTATGTATAATTTTATCATATTTTCAACAGTTATTCAACCATTTTTCATCAAATGTCATGAAGAAAATACAATATATTTTTTGTGCATTGTATAAAAAATGAAAGATAATTTTTATAGTCAACTACAAAAAATATAGTAAACGACAAATGAAATAAAACAGGCTGTGCCTTTTCAGACACAGCCCTTTTTGTCATCCTATGAGTACGTTGATGAATCCCATCAGAAATCCGAGAAGACCACCCAGTGCAACCAGTGCATTGAGCTCTTTTTTTGCTATTTCCATGATGATTCTCTCAAGTTCCGGAAGCTCAAATTCGTTGATTTTCTGTTCAACTATATTTGTTATATTAAGTCCGCCGAGAACCGATGTCAGATACTTTCCGATAAGTTCCGAATAAAGCTCCCAGATCTTTGTTCTGTAGTCAGGAAACTTTGAAATGAGATATTCGGTGCACTCACTGACCGGTTTCGATTTTATTTTTTCATACTCGCGGTCTATAAGTCCTGAAATAACTGACGGAGCCTTTTCCTTTATCAGTTCGTTTATTTTTACGATAATTGAATCTCTTGCGGAGCTGATGGCTTTTGAAGCAAATCCGGCAATAAGCGGGTTAGGGTTTTTGTCAAATTCAGCTGAAGCAAAATCTATAAGCGACGCTGCAACATTCATCTCAATCATTTTTGAGGCGATTGTCGTTCCGGCTGAATCCCTGACAGATGTTTCCTTCTCGTCGATAATATTCATGATGCCTTTTGATTCAAGAAGACCGGAAACTGATTCGGTATCAGATGAAAACTTCTGTATCTTCTGTTCGCAGGCATTAAGAATCTTTTCCTTTATTTCGTCCGACAGCAGTGTTTTTCTTATCGTGTCATCGTCAAGAAGGTTGTTTCCCACAACTCCGGCTATGGCTTTTGCAATACTCGGTTTTTCCTTTGGAATAAGTCCCGGAGTGAAGGGAAGTCTGAACTTTCCGATATATACAGGCTTCCACGGTCTGAAAAGCATCCTGATTGCAATACCGTTTGTAACGGTGCCTATTGCAGCGCCTATCAGAGGCGCAGTTATTAATTCGTAGTTCATTTATTTATCTCTTGTTTGAGGCAATGTTTTCAACAGTACCCATTATGGTTCTTGAAACCTCATCGATTGAAGTAACACACTTGTCAATTGCATATCCCGACTCGGAGTTCTTTGTTACAAACTTGTCAAGGTTAAGAATAATCTTGCGGATAAGCTCAAGAGTACTTGAGATCTCGCTGATTGTTTCTCTTGAAACACCCTTAGGATTGTTGCAGGCTTCAATCATCTGTGTGATAACCTTGTTAATTGTCTTTGCAGCTTCAGCTGTCTTGTCGTTGTTTGAATAGATTGAAACAGCTTCCTTTCTGATTACAGCAATCTGGTCTGAAAGGTGAGGCATGTTTTCAAGAACAATCTTTTCAACTGAATCAAGTGTTGTTCTGATATCAGCAACTGCAGCTGAGTCGTTTCCTGTGATATTTCTTGAATAGTAAATACAGTTTTCCTTTATGTTTGTGCCGTGGAAAACAGCTGTTGCCATCTCTGTACAGGTCTTGTTTCCGCATGCGCGGCAGTCGATGTTTCTGTCCATCTCGGTGAATTTGAACATCGAGTTGAAAGTGTTGTTCAGGTCAGCTGGCGAAGGACCTCTGAGCTTGCTTGTTCTCGGTTCAAAGGTTCTGAGATAGTTTTCAAGCTTAAGTTCCTTGTCAAACTCCTTGAAGAGTCTGTCACCCTTGTTTCCTATATTGAAGAGACCGTTCTGTCTCTTTTCAGCGTCTTTTCGTGTGATATCCATTACACGTGAGATAACTGCAGGAGCCGGTGCTTCCTTCTCGATACCGATACCGATACCGCCGTTGCATCCTTCGTCGCAGCTGAGAACTTCAAACACATCAGGCACATAGTCCTTTGTCTTGAGTTCATTGTATCTGTTAAGCTGGAAATATGTTTTTGATATACCGTCACAGTTTGAGATGTTTATTTCAGGTCTGTAGCTGTGTACATTTTCCTTGAGTCCCTTAGGCTTGCAGTAAAGCGCACCCATGAGTCCCTGCCTGTGTGTGAATTCGAAGCTGAATCCCTGACCTGTGTTTGCAAATGAAATCTGTCTCTTTTCGAAGTATTCCTTCATACGTGTGAAGGTTACATTATACTGAATAAGCTTTGTTGTGTTAAACTCATCCTTGCGTCCCGGACACGGGCCGAGGTATGCAAATTCTGATGTGTCCTTGAGCTTGTACTTTGCATAGAGAGCCATGCAGGCTGCAGGACTGTGAACAGGAGAGAGTTTGTCAAGAAGGTCGTGATTGTGCTTTTCCGCATAGCATACAGCTGATGAACAGTGAGATGAAATATACTTTGCAGGAGACTTGTTTGCACTTACTGAACGGAGCTGAGCCCATGTGGCAATATCCGCACCGAATGAAACATCGTAAATTTTTCTGATACCCTGTGTGTAAAACCACTTGAGTACATCCTGCCATACATCAGGAAATGCAACTCTGATTGACGGGTCAACAAGAAGGGAAAGCTTTCCTTTTTTGCTGTACATATCTTCAATAAAGTCTTCGTAGTCGTCTTCAAAATCCCTTGCGTCATGAGGGCATTTTCTTATACACTCACCGCAGTATATGCAGTTTGCAGGATTGATTGCGACATAATTTTTGCCTTCCGGAGTTGTTTTTGGAACACAAGCTTCGGGTGCAGGACAAATTCTGATACAAGCGTTACACGCGATACATTTTTGTGGATTTACTTTAATAATTTCCATGACATGTACACAAGGCTGTAAAAGAACAGCCCGTCCTCCTTATTTTAGTATTATTATAAGCTGAAGTGAAATTTGAGATTTGTGTATTGTGCTCATAATAACCGGTAAATGTGTGCCGGTTTATGTGAAACGCCGGAAAAACGCAAATATCAAATATAATTAATATACTTTAATTTTATCACATATACATTAAATTGTCAATGATTATCGGAGCTTTCTGTTGTTTTTTTGAAAAATAAATTAAAGGGTGGAAATTGTGAGTAATATGTAGTATAATAAGAAGTGTACGTCTGAATTATGCATTATATACTGTGCAGTACAGCGGTATCACTGATGCACTGGCAGAACGTGCATGACAGTATGGTAAAACAGACGGGTGAAGGCAGAATCTGTCCTGATGTATGCATCAGTTGTGCGTAAGGCATCGGACAGCGGTTCTGTGTTCGCTGTGAATTAAACAGAGGGGTGTATAGTTATGGGAATGGATTTCAGCAGAAAGCTTCCGATTCCTAAGGAAATCAAGGAACAGTTTCCGGTTGACGAAAAGATCAAAAAATTAAAGGAAGTAAACGACAAGGCTCTCAGAGACGTATTTACAGGAGCGTCCGACCGTTTTGTACTTATCATAGGTCCGTGTTCAGCAGACAATGAGGACTCTGTAATTGACTACGTGACAAGACTTGCGGCTGTACAGGAAAAGGTAAAGGACAGAATTATTATTGTTCCGCGTATCTATACAAACAAGCCGAGAACAACAGGCGAAGGATACATGGGCATGGTTCATCAGCCTGATCCTGAGAAGAAGGAAGACCTTATCGGTGGTATTATTTCAGTAAGAAAGCTTCACACAAGGGCAATTGCCGAATCAGGACTTCTCTGTGCTGATGAGATGCTCTATCCTGAAAACGCAAGATATCTTGACGATCTTCTTGGTTACTGTGCAATCGGTGCACGTTCGGTTGAGAACCAGCAGCACAGACTTGTTGCCAGCGGCATGGATATACCGGTTGGTATGAAAAATCCTACAAGCGGTGATATCTCGGTTATGCTCAACTCAATCAAGGCAGCTCAGGTTCCTCATACATTTATCTACAGAGGCTGGGATGTTACAACTTCAGGCAATGATATTGCCCATGCTATTCTCAGAGGATATGTTGACAATGACGGACGTTCACATGCCAACTATCACTACGAGGATATGATTCAGCTCTTCGAGATGTATCAGAAGAGAAATCTTAAAAACACAGCACTTATAGTTGACACTAACCATGCAAACTCAGGAAAGAAGCCGCTTGAACAGGTACGAATCAGCAAGGAGATTCTCCACAGCTGCAGACACTCTGCTGATATCAGAAGCATGGTTAAGGGACTTATGATTGAAAGCTACATTGAGGACGGATGTCAGAAAATCGGCGAGGGCATCTACGGAAAATCAATCACTGACCCTTGTCTCGGCTGGGAAAAGTCAGAGAGACTTATTCTTGATATAGCAGATCTTCTTTAAGAATCAGTATCTGCTGAAAATATCTCCTGTTACCGGACAGTTCAGGAGATTTTTTGAGGTGTATATTTTTTATGCTATCATTTGTAAAAAAAGAGCCGGTGCTTACAGCGGCAGCAGTTGCAGCTGCTGTTTCGGCATTTTTCGTAAGGCCGTCTTCAGCCTATCTCGGATATATAGACTGGTCGGTTCTGATGCTGCTTTTCTGTCTTATGACAGTGGTTGCAGGACTTATGAAAACGAGACTCTTTGATGTTATATCTGCAGGAATACTGAAAAGCTCGGACAGCAGCAGAACTGTTGCCATGATGCTGGTGAATATCACTTTCTTCAGCGCCATGTTCATCACCAATGACGTAGCACTCATTACTCTTGTTCCGTTCACTGTCGGACTGTACAGGGGAGAAAGCAGGAAAAACCTTATTCCTCTGGTTGTCGCCGAAACCGCGGCAGCTAACCTCGGCAGTATGGTGATGCCTTTCGGAAATCCTCAGAACCTTTATCTGTACTCATACTATGATATGAGTATAGGTGATTTTTCAGCTGCAGTCCTTCCTTACGGACTTGTCAGCCTTGCTCTTGTAAATATACTGACTTTTTTCATTACAGACCGTACACGGCTTACGGCATCGGAAAACGGCGAAGTAAAGATAGAAAACAAAAAACATTTCGTTATTTATTCTGTGCTTTTCCTGCTGTGTATTCTCGCTGTACTCAGAGCAGTCAGTGTATATATATGCTTCGGCGCAGTTGTGCTTGTATGTCTCTTTGCTGACAGAAAGCTTTTCGCCGGAGTTGACTGGCTCCTTCTGCTTACATTCTGCGCATTTTTTATTTTCGTCGGAAACCTTGGCGAAATTGAATCAATACGCAGTGCGCTTTCTTCAGTAGTTGAAGGTCATGAGTTTGCAGCAGGCGTTCTGTCAAGCCAGGTAATAAGCAATGTACCTGCAGCCCTGATGCTTTCCGGATTTACCGGAAACTCACGGGATCTTCTTCTTGGTGTCGATATCGGCGGACTCGGTACTCTTGTGGCATCGCTTGCAAGCGTTATTTCACTCAAACAGTATTCGAAGTCTGAAAATGCTGACATCAGGAAGTATATGATTGTGTTTACGGCAGTAAACATTATTCTTCTTGTTATTTTATGTTTTACAGTATGGCTGTTTAAACAGCTCTGATTTTTATTTTTTACGGAAATGACTGCTTCCGGCAGTGCTTTCCGGTATATGTTTATCACGAAAAAAGGTTTTACGCTTAATACGGAGGTACGGAAAATGAACGAAACAGTAATGGAAAGATCTCAGATTTCAGATGAATTCAAGTGGACTGTTACAGATATATATAAAGACGACAGCTGCTGGAAGGCTGACTATGAGTCTGTAAAGACAATGGCAGAGGAACTGAAGTCATACAAGGGAAGACTTTCAGAATCTGCTGACGTTCTGCTTGGCTACTTTAAGCTCGGAGATGAGCTTGGTCTTAAGCTTGACAGCCTTATCAACTATGCTCACAGAAGAAGAGACGAGGATAACAGAAATTCTGCATATCAGGAAATGTGCGGTCAGCTCTCTGCACTTCTCTCGGATATTTCAGAAGCTTCTTCATTCGAAGTGCCTGAAATTCTTGCATTAAATGAGGAGAAGCTTGATTCATTTTTTGAGGAAAATGAGGACCTGAGAGTTTACAGACTTTATGTGAGCCGCCTTCAGAAGAGAAAGGAACACACTCTTTCAGAAGCCGAGGAGAGAATTATGGCTCTCGCCGGACAGATGAAGGAGGCTCCTGATACAATTTATTCTGTATTCAGTGATGCTGAACTTGAATTTGAGGATGCTGTGGATTCAGAAGGAAACAGACATCAGGTAACTCACGGAACATATATTCCTCTTGTAAAGAGCCCGGACCGTGTACTCAGGGAATCAGCGTTTCACTCAATGTACAGCGCATACGGCAAATATAAAAATACCATTGCCGCAATGCTTACTGCACAGACAAGACAGCTCTCCTTCAGCGCAAAGGCACGCAGATACGAATCATCTCTTCACGCATCACTTGACCGTACAGACGTTCCGGTATCCGTATACCACAACCTAATCGAAGCAGTACACGGCAATATGGAGTATATGTACAGATATGTCAGACTCAGAAAGAAGCTTATGAAGCTTGATGAGCTCCATATGTACGACCTGTATACACCGGTTGTTGCTGACTGCGACATGAAGATTTCATTTGAGGAAGCAAAGAAAAACGTATATAACGCTCTTGAACCTATGGGAGACGAATACCGTTCGGTACTCATGCAGGGATTCAACGGCGGATGGATAGATGTCTATGAAAACACAGGAAAGACCAGCGGAGCATATTCTGCAGGTGCAAAGGTGCATCCTTTTGTTCTTCTTAACCACAAGGATACGCTTAACTGTGAATTCACTCTTGCTCATGAAATGGGTCACGCGATTCATTCATACTATTCCAACAAAACACAGCCGCCGGTTTACTCGGACTACGTTATTTTTGTAGCTGAAGTTGCATCAACATGCAATGAGGCACTTCTCATGGATTATCTTCTCAGGACCACAACAGACAGGAAACAGAAGGCTTATCTTATAAACTATTTCCTTGAACAGTTCAGAACAACTCTTTACCGTCAGACCATGTTTGCTGAGTTTGAACTTATGATTAACAGGATGACAGAGAACGGTGAAGGACTGACTGCTGATAATATTTCTGAACTTTACTATAAGCTTAACAGGGAATACTTCGGCGAAGATATAGTCTGCGATGAGGATATAAGTCTTGAGTGGGCCAGAATCCCTCATTTTTACTATGACTATTACGTATATCAGTATGCTACGGGATACTCAGCTGCAATTGCACTTTCAAGAAAGATTCTTAATGAAGGAAAGCCGGCAGTTGATAACTATATAAAGTTTCTCAGCGGCGGATGCAGCGCTTCACCTATAGAACTTCTTAAAACGGCAGGTGTTGATATGTCCACACCTGATCCGGTGAATGCAGCTCTTGATATGTTCGGTAGTCTTATAGATGAACTTGAAAAATTAACGGACTGATAACGGAGGATAAACATATATGAACAGAAAACTGACAGCATTTGTTCTTGCATTCTGTACAGCAGCGGCGCTGTGTTCATGCGGAAACAGCAAAAACACGGAGAGCAGCCTGCCCGAAAAAAATGCAGCTGAACAGTCAGAGGCAGTGAATACTGAAACAACAGAAACGCCTGAGGGAGAAGTAACTGAAGTAACCGCGGCAGAGGAGGATAAGGTTGAGGTTTCATACGACTTTTCCGGACTTGCAAGCGAAAATGCAGTTAAAATACTTACCTCGGAAAAATATCATATTAAATTCAGATATGTCTTTGAAAAACAGGAGATGTACCAGGAAATCTACTACTATAAGGGCGATTCGCTTAGTATAATAGAGATTATTAATACTGAGTACAGTGTTCTGTACAGACCGGCATCAAATGAGAAGTATACTATTCTCGGAGACGTATACAGCAAATCAGAGCCGGAATCCGATGAGGCATCAGTAATCCAGGATATGTTTCTTGACTACGGATACACCGGAAGCGGCGAGACAGAGATTGACGGAAAAAAATACAGCTATGATGAGTTCTATCAGGAAGCAGACAGAGCTTTCACAAAGTTCATTATGAATGACGAAGGAAAACTCTATGCTATTCAGTCGGCCGAGAATACAATATATATTGAAGAGTGCGATGACGATTTTGATCCTGCTGAGGTTATAGCACTTTCAGACGATATGAAGGAATTATCCTCTGATGAATTCAATACAGTATTTATGGAAGAGGTCCTCGGAAATACGGAAGCAGTGTCTGTGGGTGAATAAGCAGAATACTTATTATGAACAAATCGGTTCAGGTATAATGAGACTAACAATTTTAATAAGTATTTCCTGAAAAGAATAAAAATATTTTTTAAAATAACTATTGACAAGCATTGTGCAAATATGATAAAATAATTATGCCGCATGTATTCAGGTTCACAAGAGATGACGTTTCAAAGCGTTGTCCACCGTTTGCAGCGAGTTTTTTGGAAAGGAAGTAAACCAAAATGTACGCAATTATCGAGACAGGTGGTAAGCAGTATCAGGTCAAAGAGGGAGATGTAGTTTTCATCGAAAAGCTTGCAGTAGAAGCTGATGAAACAGTTAACTTCGACAAAGTTGTTGCTGTAAACAACGACAAGGGTCTTACAGTTGGTGCTCCATATGTTAGTGGTGCTACTGTAACAGCTAAGGTTGTTAAGAACGGCAAGGGCAAGAAGATCAATATTCTTACTTACAAGCCAAAGAAGGGCTCTACAATGAAGAGACAGGGCCACAGACAGCCTTACACTCAGGTTAAGATTGAAGCAATC
>JAZUIH010000006.1:0-22445 GCA_045642145.1 Oscillospiraceae bacterium
TAGACGTGATAGCATCCAGAGGTAAAAACGAGCTTATGCTGATGACAGCGATGCCGTTTATAATTCTCCCGATGCTCAGAACGCTGGGGGAGGAATATATCACAGGAGGAAATGCAGTTACGCTTGCAGTAAGGGCTGCAGAAGCTGTGCTTATAGCTGCGGCAGTACTTGCAGGAAGAAAAATTACTGATATAAGAATTTAAGGAAACACGGTTTTAACCGGATATTACAGAAGCATTTTTTTTACCGTAACTTATCCGGATTCCGTAATTGACAGGGAAATATGATATGAACATTAATTCATCGGCTGCAATGGCAGCATCGGGTACAGCAGCGTCTCTTGCATGGCTTGTGCTGTACATAAGAGGAAGCAGGAAATACAGTGAGATATGCAGGTCAGCGGCGGCAGGAAGACTGGCTCTACACGAAATATTCTTTACGGGCTTTGAGCTAATGAATATACTCGGAATAAATGTAAGGAGCGGAAGGTTCCTTGAAAAGAGAAAAAATACAGCTGAGGTGTACGGAGAACGGTATGCAGAGTTTTACACATATCTTTTTACCGGGGCACAGATAAGCTACGCCGCGCTGATTATACCGGTTTCATTTCTTGCAGGTGCGCTGGCTGACAGCGTGACTGCGGCAGTTCTCGGCTGCGTTTCGGCAGTCCTGATGCTGTTTGTGCTCGACGGTGAGGTAAAAAGGAAGGTTGAGGAAAAACACGGTGAGATTATGTGCGAACTTCCTGACGTTATACTGAGGCTGACACTTCTGCTGAGAGCCGGAATGGTTCTGAGGGAGGCATGGAACATGACTGCTCAGACAACGGAGTCGGCGATAGGACGTGAGATGCGTCAGACGGCGTCTGATATCAGAAACGGAATGCCGGAGGCAGAGGCCTTTGAGGCCTTTGCAGACAGGTGCCGCACCAGGGAAATAAGAAAATTTACCGGCTCACTTGTTCAGAATATACGCAAGGGAAACGCAGGACTTGCAGAGTGCCTGCAGATGCTTGCGGCTGAGCAGTGGGAGGAAAAGAAGAACTATGTGAGAAAAAAAGCCGCTGCTTCGGAGCAGAAGCTTCTGTTTCCGATGCTGCTGATATTTGCGGCGGTTATTATGATGATTATTATACCTGTTTTTACAGGAATAATGTAGGAAGCACCGGTTTACAGCAGGTGCTTTTAACGGGATAATGCGAAGGGAAATACTTGAAAATCTGAAAAATTATATAAACAAGGAGAATATTATTATGAAAAAATTTATCGAAAACACAGTAAACAAGGCAGTAAACAGAACAGCAGGCGCAGCTCTTGCACTCAGAAGACATGCGGATGAATTTATGAAAAAAGAGGACGGGGAGACAAACCTTGTTGCTATTCTGCTTATTATAGTCGTAACAGTTGCACTTGTTGCGGTGTTCAAGGATAAAATGACAGGACTTGTGGAAACTATCTTTAAAAAGATAGAAGTTATAGTAAGTAAAATCTGAGAAAGTACGGAAAATGAAAGGATTTTTCAGAGAGGAAAAGGGAGCAGTTCAGGTGACAGAGGCTGCTCTCGTATATCCTCTGGTAATACTTACGCTGGTGGCTCTCATATATATCGGCATGTATGTCTTTGAGGTTTCGTATATGAGTGACCGGGCACGCTCTGCGGCGGTTACGGCAGCAAAAACGCTGACATTTGCCGGATATGACGAGCTTGGCGATATATATTCGCGGGCAGGACTCAGACCTGAGGACACTCCGCCTGACAAATACCATGTTGAGAAGGCGTACAGCGGGGGAAAGCCGTACAGGTACTTCAGTGAAATCAGTGCGGACAGCCGGTTTAAGCAGTATACTGAGGCATTTGCATCTGATATGCTGTTTTATTCGCCTGATGTGGTGTGTACCGTTGACGTTCAGAGAAGGCTGTTTGACAGGCAGGTTGTTGTTACTGCGGAAAAGAGCATTTCACTTCCGGGAGTACTTAAGGTCACAGGAGTCGGAACCGGGAGAAAAATATCTGTCAGTGCATCTGCAGTTACTGCTGATCCGGCTGAATTTATAAGAAATACAGACCTTACAGTTGATGCAGCTGTATTTTTCGGAGAAAAAACAGGAATTACAGACGCACTTTCCGGGATAAGAGGAAAAATATCATCAGTGCTTAAGAAAAAATAAGGGCGGAAAACAGTATGAAAAACAGAAAGCTTTCGGGTTCAGTGACAATAGAGGCTGCGCTTGCGCTGAGTCTGTTCATATTCGGATATCTTGCGGTTATATCTCTTGTGTTCGCCGTGCGGACAGAGAGTGCGGTGCAGTACGGTATAGACCGTGCAGCATCGGAAATTTCCCGTTACTGCTATGCTGCAGAACGGCTTTCACTGACGCAGTATGTCAGAAAGTCAGGCGTAACTGTGGGTGAGGCGATTGAAAGCATAGGCGGTTTTTCAAATATGGACGGCAGCACACCCGATGACGAGTCGTCAGGAAGAATCGTATCGGAAATAGCGGATGCACTGACCGGAGGAGCGACCATAGGCGGAATCGCCGGAGAACCTCTTATAAGAGCTGTATTCAGAGGCTGTCTTGCTGACAGCCGCGAAAAGGCTGATGAATATCTTTCAAATCTTGCGGGAATTACGGCGGATGATATAGATTTTCACTATTCCACACTGCTGAGGGACGGCAAAACCATTGAAATTATTGCGGTATATGACGTTAAGCTCAGGACTTACGGACTGTTCGGCAAAAAGGGACTCAGCCTGAGAATGAAAAATTCAGCTGTAACATCTGCCTGGGTTACCGGTGAGCTGGCAGCAGTAAGCGGGAACAAACCTTCAAAATGGAATCTTTCATCATTTGAACGCGGAAAGGCCTGGGTTGCGGAAATCAAGTCCGAGCACAGCATGGATGCGGTAAAGGGCGGAAAGGGAATAGATCTTGTAAAAGGAAACACATATACAATGATTAATTCGGTAAATTTATTTGCCGGAACATACTCTGACGGACCTCCGGGAAGCACTGATCCGTCAGCATATAAAGCAAAGGAGGAGGCAATAGAAAAGGCAGTTGCCGGCTATGCTTCAAAGCTCCTCGAATGCATACGCACAAAGGCCTCATCACTTCAGTATGAAAACGGGATACACGTGCCTGACAGAAGTGCGGATGCCGCTGCAGAGCTGATTATTATTGTTCCGGAGGAGGTACTGCAGTCAGATTCGCTGAGGAAAGCACTTGAGAAAACAGCCGCCGGGGTGCTGGCGGACAAGGGCGTAACGGTAAGATACGAGTACCGTGAGAAAGCATTTACGGATACGGAAACAGGAGAAATAAAAAAATGACAGGTATACTGATTACAGGAGCTGCGGCGGCGGTTATTTCCGCAGCTGCATTTATGAAGTTCAGAGATATCTCTGAAAAGGACAGAAAACAGGGCCGTGCACTGCACTGGCTTGCAGCAGCACTGACTGTTTTTCTTATAACGGATACGGCTGCCGCGTATATAACAGCCAGAGCAGGAATGAATATGTTCAGTACGGTTAATCTGATTTTTATTGTGAACTTTCTCTTCCTGCTTGGCGTGATTGATATCAGAAACAGAAAAATTCCTAACCTGTATGCTGCAGCGGCACTTGTGATCAGAACGGTGCTTGTTCTCATTCAGGGTATTGCAGAGGGCAGGACTGCGGAGCTGTTTTTAAGGTCAGCTGCCGGATTTGCAGCCGGAGCGGTTATAACGGGAATTGCCTATGCGGTTTCACGAAAGGGCATGGGTTCGGGAGACGTGAAGATGTATGCAGTGCTCGGATATTTCACCGGGGCGGCAGCTGTGATTGACATTCTCGTTTATTCAACAGTTTTCTGCTGCCTGTGTGGAATACTGCTTCTGATTTTCAGAAAATGCACACTCAGAGACTGTATTCCTATGGCACCGTTTGCCTACGCAGGTACTCTTCTGTACCTTGCGGCCGGAATGTGAGGTGAGACGCATGACAGGAATAAAAACAGCACTTTTTCCGGTCGGCATTGTAACGCTTATGGCACTGTCATGGATAAATGTGCTTGACGGGACCGGTGCGGATGATGAGATTTTTAATGAAAAGCTGAGAGTTGCACAGATAAGTGAGGAAAAGGAGGCCTTTATTACCGCGGCCGAATGCTATGCGGAGGCTGCTGAAATAAAGCCTGATGAGGAGGTACTGCTTCTCGCGGCCGAAAACTTTCTCAGATGCGGGGAAGGCACTGCATTTCTGAAGTACTGCCGCATGGCAGCTGAATGTGCCTCCGGGGACAGGGCATGGCTTATGATGGCGGACTATTACCTTGAGTCAGGCCATGCTGCAAAGGCTGAATCTGTTCTCTCGCAGGTTCCTGATTCCCTGAAGAGCGATGAAACTGCGGAGCTGCTTTCAAAAGTAAGAAGCAGCTTCCATCTGAGCTACAAGAGCTTCAGTGATGCAAGACCGTTCCGTGACGGGTACTTTGCTGCAGGTGACGGAAAACACTGGGGACTTGCTGATGAGGACGGCCGCTGGTGTATTCTTCCCTGTTTTGACGAAGCAGGTGCGTATAACCGTGATGAGGATATCGTACCGGTGTGCAGTGAGGGTATATGGAGCTTTGTGAATGAGGCCGGACAAACAAAATTCACTCTTCCTGAAAAATACACCTTTCTCGGCGCGTACGGCTCCGGGCTTGCTCCGTTCTGCTGTGACGGAAGGTACGGCTACACTGACCTTGAATACTGTGAACGTGATGAAAGATATGATTTTGCCGGTGCATTTTCCGAAGGAGTGGCTGCGGTTTCAGAAAACGGAAAATGGGCGCTTGTTACCCCGGAGCTCAGACAGATTACGGATTTTGAATATGATCTGATTGAGACTGATGCGTACGGATTCTGCGTCCGGGGCGGAGTAATCAGGGCGCACCGCGGGGCTGATGTTATTCTGCTTGGTACTGACGGAAAAGTATGCGGTGACAGAACAGATTTCCCGTGCGGTCTTGAACCTGTAAGCTGCGGAGTGTACAGCGGTTACCGTGACGGGAGCGGAGATACCGTTATCGGTGCATATTTTGACGAGGTGACGGAGTTTAACAGCAACGGAAGGGCGCTTGTTAAGGAAGACGGCGTATGGAAGGTGATGACGCTGGATATTTACGCGTGATTTACACGCAGTTACATTTGTCACGTGAAATTATGACAGATGACATATTTTCAGTCCTGTATTTTTCTGCTATAATCATAGTAAAGTAAGGGAAGCACTGAATTACAGTGCACGGGTAAAGGCAATAAATGCGTTTACAATTAGCCGCATTGCACGGAGATGCCGATGACATCGGATGTGCAATGCAATAAAAATACGGGGAGGAAAATGTATGGAGTTTCTGTTAATCGCACTTCTTGTTGTGTGGCTGGTATCACCTCTGGGACTCATACCGGCTGTGGCAGTTCTTGCCGTTAAAAATTCAAAACTTAGAAAAATGATTTCCGGACCGGACGGCGACAGGGAACTTAAGGACGGACGCCGGGAAAGAAAACCAGTCAGCTTCACTGCAATCCTGGTAACAGGCGTTATTCTTGTAATAACAGCCGGTATCGTATTTGCAACAACAGGCTGGGAGTATATGAACGGTATTGCCAGAACAGCTCTTATTCTTTCAATGAGCGCTGTGTTCTTTACAGCAGGGGTTGTTTCTGAAAAGAAGTTCGGACTTGACAGAACAGGATTTGCATTCTGGTTCCTCGGCGGACTTTTCCTTCCGGTTTCTGTAATCGGAATTGCGTACTTTGAACTGCTCGGAAGTGCATTTTCGTTTAATGATGAGTGTGCTTACCTTGTTTTTCTGGTAATGCTGATTGTTACACTTGCGGTTATTGCAGTTTCCGAATACAGGTACAGCTCCTCAAAAATTACAAGGTACGTATTCGGCACAGTTGCAGCGGCTGAGTATATCACATTTGTTCTGGCACTGAACGATGTTCTGACAGGCTTTGCGTATGATGACATTATGACAGCCGTGATTCTGCTCACTGCAGGATATCTGCTTTTCGTGCTGACGCCGGCACTCAGAACTGTTCCGGCACAGAGCGGTTTCATTGCAGTGTTTGCTGTATTTGCATCTGATCCGGAAGGTGTAAGAGGTGCTGTTGCTGCAGCGGTATGCGGACTTGTGTGCGTGCTTATTTCACTTGCTGTAAACAAAAAGATTTACAGTGCTGTAAGCATCGCGGCATTTCCGGTTCTGACAGCTTTACTGACTGCAGACATTATTTTCCGTGCAGACCCGGAAACGGGTGACTTCGGTATTACACTCAGGTGTATTTCTGTTCTTGCAGCTGCTTCATTTGTATTCGGACTTTCCGTTCTCAGAAAGATTCCTTCACCGGTCAGACTGTTTGTATCTGAGCAGGAGGCAGACAGGAGAAGGGAATATGTAAAGCTTCACTGGCTCGAACGTGTCTCAGCACTGGCTGTGATGTTCCTGGCATTTGTCGGATTTGATTCAGCTGACAGATATTATCCGGAGTACTGGTATGCATTCGGATTTTCAGTGGCTGCGTTTTTCGCGCTGAAGTCACTGGTTCTTAACATTCAGAAAAGGGAAACTGACCGTAATCACGCACTGATGTTTATGTTTATACTGACAGCATTTACACTGATGTATACAGAAGTCCCTGAGATAATAGAAGCTGAGTTCCTTGCAGCTGCGTCACTTGTGGCAACAGTTCCGCTTCTCTTTATCTGGAAAAAACACAGGGTTATTTCTGAGATGACTGTATTTGTTCATGCGGTTGTTATTCTTCTGTACCTTGGCGTAAATGCCCTTGACAGCGGAGAGCTTATCAGCGCCGTTATATTTGCAGGCATATGCACGCTTATGACAGTGTTCTCATTTATGAGAAGATCAAAAAAATGGTTTATACTCTCAACTCTCGCGCTGCTTGCGTCAGTTCTGTACTTTACATCCGAGGTATTCGAATTTGTATCCTGGTGGGTATTCCTTCTTCTTATCGGTCTTATATTCATTGTATACGCGGCATCGAATGAATACTGCAGACAGACCGGCCGTGAGAATCCGTTCAGAAACATGATGAAAATAGCTGATAAAATCTGGAAATAATGCGATGCCACACTTAAAAATCATACAGTATGTCGCTTCTGTGATTATTATCGGCTGAAAATGATAAAATGTATTGTTGAAAAAGTGACAAATGTCACTGTCCAAAGTGACATTTGACATATTCACTTTGATGATTCGCTGTGCTATAATATAATCAGAGCAGGAATATGCCGGTGAAGTACCGGGTTTGTCTTCCTGCACGATAAAGAGAACTATAATAAATATATGCAGAGCAAAAGAATCAACGGAAAAACGGAGAACGTCAGAGTTCTCCGTTTTTTCTTGAAAAATAATACATATGAGTGTATAATAGAAAGCGGAGGCTCAGAATGAATATAATATATGCTTTTTTTCATATAATTTCCCTTATTGGCATGAGCACCAGCATAGTCTGGCTTGCGTTTCGTGCGAGAAAGGAAATGGTCAAATATATCTTTATGGCGTGCCAGCTGCTTATAATCATCTGGTCGGCATCAAAGATTGCAGAGCTGACGGCTGCAAATGAATTTGAGATGTATATCTGCTATCTTATCGGCAATATAGGCGTGTGCTTCATAGGTGCCGCATGGGTGCATTTTTCACTTCTTTACCGTACAGTGTCCAGCAGAAAACCTGTCTGGTTTCTGTATGCGGCTTCAGCGCTCAACTATACTGCAGTTGCCACAAATCCGCTGCACCATCTTTACTATGATGTTCTTTCGGTTGAAACTGTGTCACACGGACCGCTGTTCTATGAAAACGTAATTTTCACGTATATCTGTATACTTACAGGTATAGCGGTAATTCACCGCAAGTCGTTTATAGAGAAGCGGTTTTCGAGAAGACAGGCAGTGCTTATTGCGATGTCGGTAATAGTTCCTACGGTTCTCAATATATTCTTCATTGCCGGGGTGTTCCCTGAACGTTTTGACCCGACGCCGTTCGGCTTCGGCCTTACCAGCATTTTTATTCTTCTTGCTGTATACAAGTATGATTTTCTCGATGTAAACTATATGACATTTCCGAAGATTTTCAGAAATGTGCCGGGCGGAATCATGGTTGCCGACAGTTTCGGAAACATCACCTATATAAATGAAACTGCCAGGGAGTACATAGGAGAAAATGCAGGCGTTGAGGATATATATGCGATTATCCCTGACGAGGACTTCCGCCAGAAGCGCTGTGAAACATTCTGTGAGACAGAAGTAAACATTGCGGGAAGAAGAATCAACATCCGCAGATACAATCACTTCGACGGTGACAGCATCATGGCAACGGCATTTATCATGACAGATATATCGAAGTATCACGAGCTGATAGAGAAAACACGAAAGCTCAATGCGGCCAATGAGGAGATTGCCGTTGAAAAGGAAAGAAACCGTATAGCTCAGGAGGTACATGACACAGCGGGACATACGCTTACCATGATTAACTCCGCTGCAAAAATTCTCAGAATAAAATATCCTGACCTTCCTGATGAGGCGAAGGAGTATATAGACAATATTTCCACAGAGGCTACAGCCGGTATAACCACACTCCGCATGGCTATCAACAATATGAAGAGACATTCATATTCAAGCATAACCGACGGAATCAAAGAGCTTGCCGGAAGCGTGAAGGACGTGGAATGTGATGTGTGTGTTCAGGGCGAGGAAACGGAAAAGTATCTTTTCTGTGCGGCTGCGGTATGCAGGTCATGCCGTGAATCAATAACCAACAGCCTGAGATACTCAGGGGCAGACAGAATAGACATAGTTGTCAAATTTCTCGGCACCATGCTTGAGGTGTACATATTTGACAACGGCTGTGGATGCAGCGAGATACACGAAGGAAACGGACTTACGGGTATTATTAACAGAATAAAGGAAATCGGCGGGGATGTTTCATTTATGTCAAGCGAAGGAAACGGATTTACAACCGCTATGAAAATTCCACTGGGGGAAAAAGTGTGATAAAGATTATAGTAGCAGACGATCTCAGTATGCTCAGACAGGGCATACAGGTAATACTTGAACAGGACAGCGAGCTTGAGGTATGTGCGCTTGCGTCCAACGGAAAGGAAGCCTTCGAGCTCTGTGCAGAACACAGACCGGATGTTGTTCTTATGGATATGAGGATGCCTGAGTACGACGGACCGTGGGCAACACGCATGATAAAGGAAACCTATCCGGATATCAGAGTGCTGGTGCTCACTACCTTTGACGATGATGAAACCGTTGCAAAGGCTATGGAATGCGGCGCTGACGGATATATTCTCAAGGAAATGGACAACGTGAAGATTATCCAGGCTGTAAAAGCGGTCAGCAGTGGAATCAACGTTTTCGGACCGAATGTCTACAGCGGAATCCAGAAGAAAATAAGCGAGCCGTCAGGCAGGGCTGCCTGCGTGGATGATGAGGCAGCTTCCGAGCTCTCACCAAGGGAACGTGAGATAATGGTTCTTATAGCTGAAGGTCTCGACAATAAAAAAATAGCCGCAAAGCTTTTCCTTGCCGAGGGCACCGTCAGAAACAATATATCACGAATGCTCGACAAGCTCGGACTCAAGGACCGCACACAGCTTGCAGTGTACGCGGTTAAGCACAATATTACTGCATAAAATATGAAAAGGCCGGACATAAGGAGACACTTATTAATCCGGCTTTTATTTTTTACTATAGTATTCCTGATGAAAATATGGTATAATGATAAGGCTGGCAAAACACAGAATGCAATAAAAAAGGGTGAAACTATTTAAACCATGATATACTTTGACAATGCCGCGACAACAAAACCGGCAGAAGCAGTAGTGAAGGCGGTATGCGACTGCATGGAGACAACCTTCGGAAATCCGTCGTCACTTCATACTCTCGGACTGAGAGCACAGCAGCTTATGGACGGAGCAAGAAAAAACATCGCTTCAGCTCTCGGAGTTCCGGCTGAGATGATTTATTTTACCTCAGGTGCCACTGAAAGCAGCAACCTGGCCATAAGAGGTGCGGCCGGTACATACGGACGCAGAAAGAAAAGAGTAATTACAACCACGGTTGAACATTCATCTGTTAAGGAAGCATTTAACAGACTTGAGGAGGAAGGGTTCGAGGTTGTCAGAATATCACCGCGTGAGGACGGTACGTTTGATCCGCGGGATTTCATTGATGCAGCTGACGAAAACACCTGCCTTGTAAGCATGATGCTTGTAAACAACGAAACAGGTGCGGTTCTGCCGGTAAAGAAGGTCTTTACTGAGATAAAGAGAAGATACAGTGATATAGTGACACACTGTGATGCTGTACAGGCATTTATGAAGATACCGGTTAAGCCAAATGACCTTAAGGCTGATCTTGTTTCAATGAGTGCACACAAGATTTACGGCCCGAAGGGCGTGGGCGCACTTTATGTCAGAAAGGGTACAAGACTTCAGAAGCAGAACCTCGGCGGAAAGCAGGAGAACAGTATGAGAGGCGGTACGGAAGCAGTTCCGCTTATTGCAGGATTCGGCGAGGCAGTCTCACTTCTGTCAGGAAACTTCGCACAGAGAAATGAAAAGCTTGAGAGCCTGAAAAAGTATTTTACCGAAAAGGTAACCGCTGCCGGCGGCGTAACTGTAAACTCTCCTGAGGATGCAGTTCCGTATATTGTAAACATATCGCTTAAGGGAGTACGTTCAGAGATAGTGCTCCACTTCCTCGAGGAACGTGAAATATACATATCAAGCGGTTCAGCCTGTTCAAAGGGCGCGAAGAGCGGCGTTCTCGGCGAATTCGGGATTTCCCCTGAACTTGAGGACAGCGCCCTTCGCATAAGCTTCTCTCACGAAAATACTTTTGAGGAGATAGACGGTTTTGTTTCCGCGCTCCTCGACGCATCAGCACGTCTTAAACGCAGATAAGGAGAAATATATATCTATGAAAGAATTAATTCTCGCCAAGTACGGCGAAATCGCCCTCAAGGGCCTTAACAAAAACACATTCGAAAATCTTCTCATGAAAAACATGAGACGCAGAATCGATTCACTCGGTGACTTTGCAGTAAGCCGCCAGCAGTCAACTATCTATGTAGAGCCTGCAGACGACAGCATTGACCTTGATGAAACTATGGAAAGACTCAAAACTGTTTTCGGAATCGCAAGCATCTGCAGGGCAGGAGTATTTGAAAAGGACTTCGAAAAAATCTGCGAAGGCACTTTCTCATATCTTGAGGACACTCTGTCATATGCACGTACTTTCAAGGTAGAGGCCAAGAGAGCGGACAAGCGTTTTCCTATGAAGTCACCTGAGATATGCATGGAGCTCGGCGGACGAATCCTTGAAAAGTTCCCGAACCTCAGCGTTGACGTTAAAAATCCGGAGGTAACCGTAACTGTTGAGATAAGAGATACAAACGCATATGTGCACGCTGTTAAGGTACAGGGTGCCGGCGGACTTCCTGTGGGAAGCTCAGGTAAGGCAATGCTCCTTGTATCAGGCGGTATTGACAGTCCGGTAGCCGGATATATGATGGCCAAGCGCGGCATTCATATAAGTGCAGTTCACTTTGTAAGCCCTCCGTACACATCAGAGAGAGCCCGTATCAAGGTTGAACAGCTCTGCGAGAAACTTACAGGATACTGCGGAAACATCGCATTTTTCTGTGTTCCTTTTACAGAAATTCAGGAGGCGATAAAGGATAACTGTCCTGAGGAGTACTTCACTATTATAATGAGAAGACTTATGATGGAGATTGCACAGAGACTTTCTGAGAAGGATGAGTGTCTTGCGCTCATAACAGGTGAAAGTGTGGGACAGGTAGCAAGCCAGACCCTCAAGGCAATCGCATGCACTGATGCTGTCTGCAGGATGCCGGTGTTCAGACCATGTATAGGAATGGATAAGACAGAAATCATAGAAATTGCCAGAAAAATAGATACATTTGACATCTCAATACAGCCTTATGAGGACTGCTGTACTGTATTTACTCCAAAGCATCCTAAGACAAAACCGACAGTTGAAGAGATAGAAAACGCGCAGAATTTGTTTGATTTCTCTAAAATGATAGAAAAAGCAGTGGAAGAAACTGAGATGAAACTGATTAAGTTCTGATTTGCGTTCACAGTTTATTAATATTATGTGCATAATTCGTTCATAACATTAGTCTAATTAACACATATAAACCGATGCATGTTTATGAGTATTTGTAAAAATGCTAAAGATTCAGCCCGAAAACTTGACAAAGGACTTCTGTAAATGATAAAATTAAAATCACTGAGCGACAAAAATAATACTGATGTTCAGTGCGACATATTCACGGAGTCAGATACGGGCATTTGCTTACAGGAGAGAAAACAAAATGAGCAGATCATCTGCAGGGAAAAGAAACAGCTTCACATTCAGTGAGGTTCTCCGGAATATTTTTCCGTGGAAAGGCGATCCGGTAAGGGAAATAATCAGAAAGATAGTTTTTCTGATTGCGATTATCGTGTTCGGCGTATGTGCCTTTCTGATATTCAACTGGTTCTACGAAAATTACAAAAACAACAGCATGTATCATGAGATACAGAAGGATGTTCCTCAGCTCATTGAGCTTACAGAAGAGGAACCCGCCACTGAGGAGACAGAAGAAGAGATGCTTTCATATATGAAAACACTCGTTGACATGAATCCTGATGTGGTCGGATATATACAGATTCCGGACAAGGAAGGCAGCTGCAGGGACAGCGGCATTGACTATCCGATAGTGCAGAGACGCGATGAATGGGAAAAGGACTATTACCTTGAGCATAACTTCCGCGGTGAACCTGCAAGAGCCGGTACGCTTTATCTTGATTACAGAAACGAGCTTTCATCGAAGCACCGTTCAGGTAATCTTATAATATACGGACACGAGATGTCCGACGGAAGTATGTTCGGCAAGCTTAAAAACTATGTCGTAAACTCATATTTCTACGAAGAGCATCCGCTTGTAATACTGTCGTCAAGGTATGAAGTATCAACCTACAAGATTTTTGGTTACTACTATGCCGACGGCGGTGCGGGAGAATGCGATTTCTACTACGCAGAAAAGACTGATTTCGGGTCAGAGGGTGAATTCTATGACTATGTAAATCAGATAAAAAGACGTGCGTGGGCTACAAACAATGTCGACGTTAAGTACGGCGACGAACTTCTTACACTTTCCACATGTGCCACTGATGCATATGAGGATGCACGTTTTGTTGTTGCTGCAAGGAAGCTCAGACCGGGCGAGGACAAATACGCAGGAACTGAGGACAGCAGAACGAGAACAAACAAACTTATGCCGCTTGAGTGGTATAAGGCTGCCGGCAGGGCAGTTGACTATGATGACACAGATTTTGTGCCTTATGGATGAGAAAGGCAGATATTATGGATAAGAAAAAGACTATAATTGCTGTAGGTGCGGCAGCGGTTGCTTTTGCAGTTGCAGCAGGGGTAGTTTTTCTGAACAAAAAACCTGAACCTGTTCAGGAAGAGATTGCTGAATCAACGACTACTGTGGCAGAAACCACAGTTCCGGTTACTGAAGCTGAAACAGAGCCGGTAACGACTTTTGAACCCTTCGTAAACGGACTCAGTCTCAAGGCGCAGGAGTATAAGGGTTACAACGCTGATACGGTCGGCTGGATCAGAATCGGCGGTACAATAATTGATTACCCTATTGTAAGAACTGATAACAACGACTACTATGTTGACCATGACTTCTACAGAAATCATGATTCAGCAGGATGGGTGTTCATGGATTTCAGATGCGGTATTGAGTCAAACTACTTTACCGATAACACTCTGCTCTACGGTCACAACATGGCCAGCGGCGTAATGTTCGCAGACCTTAAGGACTATGAGCGCTATGAGGGTTTCTATGAGCAGAATCCTATCGTTGAAATAAGCTCGCTTACCGAGGATTACCGGTATAAAATTTTTGCGTTTATGCCTTGTAACGGTGCTCACGGTTCCGATTTTGAATTCTGGAACTACATTTTCTTCTCAAGAGAAAAGGAGCCTGAGTGGACTCTCAGGGAGTACCTTTCAAAGATAGATGAAAAATCACTTATCACTACCAATGTTGATATAAGAGAAGGTGACAAGTTCATCGCACTCTCAACATGCTACGGCGGTGACACTTCAGATCCGACAAGATTTGTCGTACTGGCGAGAATGGTCAGACCGGGTGAGGACCCGCTTGAGGGCACAACCGGCAGTATAAGACGCTGGTAACAAAGTCTGAAGTGAAATAAAACCTTCCTTGTGAAGGGAATTGAATGGAGTTTTTATGAAAGAACAATTACCACTAAGGCGAATATTTATCGGTATTCTGACCAGCGTGACAGCAGGTATCTCTGTTGCAACAGCTTCAGGTCCGGTAGATAGAACAGTGCTTGTTTTTCCGGAACACAAAGCTTCAAACTATGTATTAAAAAGTGAAGCAGCATCCGAAAGCACAGACAGCACTGAAGCAGCAGTTGTAGCGCTCAATCATGAAGAAACTAAAAACAGCAGCAGTATTTCAAAATTAATCGATCTTACAGTTTCATCGAGTGCATTCAAAACAGCAGCGGCAGCTGAGCAGGAATCAGAAGATTCAGTTACAGCTGACAGCTCTGTAAATGAGCCACAGGGAGAGTATGAAGTAGAAGAATGGTGGAAGGCTGAGCTTTCCGACTATACTGAAACTCTCGAACAGCAGGAACTTATAGCAACAGAAACAGAGGATTTTACGGAAGAGGAAGAAACGGAAGAGTCATATGATCCGGATGAGGATTATGATTACGACGATGATTCTGACTACGACGGATCAACTGTTATTCAGGAAGCATCATCACCTTCATCAGGCTGGACAGCCGGTGCGGCAGAGATCAGACTTCCTTCACAGCTTTCACCTTACACTGTTTACTTTACAAGCTACGGATACGGTCACGGTGTCGGTATGAGCCAGAACGGTGCGAACTACTACGCAAAGTACGGCGGATACAATTACCTTCAGATTCTTGATCACTATTATCCGGGAACAACAGTAGAGTACAATCCGGGCGCAGAATATGAAACAATCTCGGTAAGAGGTGTTTCAGGCAGTGTTGTTGATATTCTTTCAAAGGTTATCAATGCGGAAATCGGCCCTTCTTTTGAAACAGAAACAATCAAGGCACAGGCAGTTGCAGCATACAGCTATATAAAGCACGAAGGCGGCAGAACAAGCGGTATGGCTATCAAGTCAGGTCCTGTTGACCAGAAGATTGTAGACGCAGTAAAGTCAGTTCTCGGACAGGCTGTTTACTATAACGGTTCATATGCCCTGACACTTTTCTGCGCATCAAGCGGCGGCGCAACAGCGTCCAACAAGGATATCATTATAGATGACGTTCCGTACTTAAGATCAGTTGTATCAGAATACGATGCAGCATATGACCCGCACTACGGCGAAACAACATCAATGAGTGTTGATACACTCCGCTACAGAATCCAGAGTGCCTACGGCATTTCACTTTCATCATCATACGGTTCATGGATTCAGCCGGAAATAGGCGACGGCGGCTACGTATCCCGCGTATGCATCGACGGCCAGAAGACAGTTAACGGCTACGATTTCGCTCGCGTAATAGGCCTCAGAACACCAAAGTTCTCAGTATACTGTAATTAATAAACCAGCCTCTGTGATATTCACAGAGGCTTTTTTATATCCGCAAAGCCCCGAAAAGGCATTGACTAACAAAAAATCAGCCGACGCGAAGGGCCCGGGGCGACCGCAAAGCCCCGAAAAAGGCATTGACTAACAAAAAAATCAGCCGACGCGAAGGGCCCGGGGCGACCGCAAAGCCCCGGAAAAGGCTTTAACTAACAAAAAATCAGCCGATTAATCATATAAAGGGGGATACACACCATGAACATGTACGAAATAATAACAAAATCCAAACACTCTCAGAAACTAACAAACGAAGAAATAGAATGGCTGATATCCGGCTACACAGCCGGCACCATCCCTGACTACCAGGTCTCATCCTGGCTTATGGCCGTCAACCTCAATCCTCTCTCCGATGAGGAAACCCTCTGCCTTACAATGGCAATGAAAAACTCCGGCGGCACAGTTGACCTGTCAGGAATCAGTAACGTAACAGTCGATAAGCACAGCACAGGCGGCGTAGGCGACAAAACAAGCATTATAATAGGCCCGATAGCCGCAGCCTGCGGCGTAAGCGTCCCAAAGATGTCAGGCAAAGGCCTTGGTCACACAGGCGGAACCATCGATAAACTTGAGAGCATTCCGGGCTGCAGTACAAGTTCGTCATTTGATGATTTCATCAGATATGTAAACACCACAGGTTTTTCAATTGTTTCACAAAGCGGCAACCTTGTACCTGCAGACAAGAAACTCTACGCCCTCAGAGATGCTACAGCAACGGTGGACAGTATCCCGCTTATCTGCTCCAGTATCATGAGCAAAAAGCTTGCAATGGGAGCAGACTGTATTTTACTGGACGTAAAAACCGGAAGCGGTGCTTTTATGAAAACAGTTGAAGATGCGGAAAAACTCGCATCCCTCATGGTGCGCACAGGAAAAAATGCAGGCAAAAAGTGTATGGCTGTTATAACCGATATGGATATTCCTCTCGGAAAAGCAGTTGGCAATACTCTTGAAGTAATTGAAGCCACAGAGGTACTTAAGGGAAATTCGGGTGGAAAACTCTGTGACCTCTGCATGGAGCTTGCGGCAGACATGCTTGTTATGGCAGGAAAGGGCACTAAGGACGAATGCCTCAGACTCGCAGAGGAAGCAGTTTCGTCAGGCCGCGCGCTCGATGTATTCGTTCGTTCCATAGCACAGCAGGGCGGAGACACATCATTTGTCAGTGACTATACAAAGCTTGGCACAGCCACTGAAGAGCACGCGGTATACAGCACAGAGGAAGGCTATATCTGCGGAATGAACAGCGAGGAAATCGGACTTGTTTCACTTGCTCTCGGCGCCGGAAGAAAAACCAAGGAGAGCGCGATAGACTACACCGCAGGCGTTGTGCTTGAGAAGGAGTATGGTGATTTCGTGAAGAAAGGCGATAAGCTGATGACGCTGTATACATCATCAGAGTGCTGTATTCCTGAAATAGAAAAGAAAGCTCTTGGTGCTGTATCATTTTCATCAGAAGCTCCTCCTGAGCGAAGCTGCGTAATCAGGGTAGTTGAATAGACACATTCAAAAATAATATCTATTATTGTGTAAAACATATTGACATGAGCTGAAAAAAAGGCTAAAATTATAGTGAGAGACAAAGGTGATTTGTCTCTCACTACAGTTATGTCCGGCAGATCCGTTAACTGCATATGCAGCCTGCTGACTGACTGCCGGCAGACGGAGCTGTTTTCGTTTGCTGTATATACAGAGACGACTGACTGCGGATGTCAGTTAAGACTTTTAAAAGGAAAAATACAGGAGGACAAAAACATGGGATTTTTAGAAAAAGTAGGCGGACTTGCAGGCAGAGCAGGCGAAAAGGTATCAAGAGCAGCTTCAGGAGCAGCAGACAAGTCCAAGCTTCTTATGGAGAAGACAAAGCTTAAGAGCCAGATCAGCACAGAAAATTCAAATATAAACAAGGCGTATTCAGAACTCGGAAAGAAGTATTTTGAAGTGTGCGGCCACAATCCTTCAGAAGACTTTGCAGATATAGTTGAAAAGATCAACAACTCAAACGCACATATCGCAGAACTCAACCAGCAGCTTGCTGCACTTGATGTTGAGACAACATGCGCAAAGTGCGGTTCAGTTATCAGAAAGGACCAGCAGTTCTGCCAGTCATGCGGCGCAAAGCAGGAAAGCTTTGTTGATGTATCAGCTGAAGATATCGAAGCTGTTGCAGAAGTACAGAGCGCAGCCGAAGACCTCGCTGCAGAAGAAGCTGACTCAGCAGAGGAAAGCATCGAAGACTAATCAGTAAACGCATTTATGAAATGCATTTACAGTATATTGCTTCAGGGTAGTGTGAAATTCACAGCCGGCGGTACAGTCCGCTAACCTCATTCTGTGAGGCCGATCCGGTGAGATTCCGGAACCGACGGTACAGTCCGGATGGAAGAAGCAGACAGCAGTGTATTCATTGTATACTGAGCATAAAGGTACCCTGAAGTATTCCGGGGTACCTTATTTTATTGAAAAGAGTGATAAAATGACCGTCCATGAAAAGTATATGAGATATGCAGCCGAACTTGCCCGCGGCGGAACCGGATTTGTAAATCCTAATCCGCTGGTTGGAGCAGTTATAGTTAAAAACGGCAGAATAATAGGCTGCGGATATCATCAGCGCTACGGACAGCTCCATGCAGAAAGAAATGCGTTCGCATCATGTACGGAGAGTGCGGAAGGCGCTGATATGTACGTTACACTGGAACCCTGCTGCCATTACGGGAAAACACCTCCGTGTACAGAGGCGGTAATTGAAAATAAAATACGCCGTGTATTTATCGGCTCGTCAGACCCGAATCCGAAGGTGGCCGGAAAGGGCGCAGCAATTCTCAGGGAGCACGGCATAGAGGTTGTGGAAGGCATTCTCAGGGAGGAGTGCGATGCACTTAATGAGATTTTCTTTCACTATATTTCAAAACAGACGCCTTTTGTCATTCTGAAGTATGCAATGACTGCTGACGGCAAAACTGCCACATACACCGGTGCTTCTAAGTGGATTACTTCAGAAGAGTCGCGGCATCATGTACAGCACACAAGAAAACGTACAGCTGCGATTATGGCCGGTATAGGAACAGTTCTTGCTGATGACCCGCTTCTTACCTGCCGGCTTGAGGATCCCGGCACCCACGCGAGAATAATATGCGACAGCAGACTCAGAATCCGTACTGACTGCAATATAATGAAAACGGCGGCTGATGTACCGACGTACATTGCAACAGTAAGTGATGATGATGAAAAGGCGGCGGAACTTGAAAAACTCGGCGCCCGGATTGTAAGGACATCTTCTGATGACGGCCGGGTTAACCTCAGAGAGCTTATGAAGTATCTTGCGGTTAATGAGCATATCGACAGTATTCTTCTTGAAGGCGGTTCGGAGCTTGCCTACAGTGCACTTAAAAGCGATATTGTCAGCAAACTGCAGGTGTACATGGCACCGAAGATTTTCGGAGGCACAAATGCAAAGTCAGCAGTCGGCGGAACAGGTATTGCACTTCCTGATGATGCTTTTAAACTGTCAGATCCGGAAGTCACAGCTATCGGTGAAGATATTCTCATAGAGTACAGAGTCGGAGGTGAATAAGAGTGTTCACAGGTATAATAGAGGAGACCGGTACAGTATCTGCGGTGAGAAAAGGAAATGTATCATCAAGAATCACCTTTTCCGCTTCCGTAGTGCTGGAGGATATCCATGAAGGCGACAGTATCGCTGTAAACGGTGTCTGCCTTACCGCGACTGATATTACAGACAAAACATTTACCGCTGACGTTATGGCAGAAACAATGAGAAGAAGCTCACTTGGCAGTCTGAAATCCGGAGACAGAGTCAATATGGAAAGGGCGATGCTCTGCGGAGGACGATTCGGCGGCCATATTGTTTCCGGCCATATTGACGGGACAGGTACTGTGGTTTCAATGAAGCGTGAGGAGAATGCTGTCTGGGTTACAGTAGGTGCTGACAGTTCACTGCTCAGATATATAATTGAAAAGGGATCAGTTGCGCTTGACGGAATAAGTCTTACAGTGGCAGCAGTTTCAGACAGGGACTTTAAGGTTTCCATAATTCCTCACACTGCTTCGGAGACAACTCTTCTTTCAAAGAAACCCGGAGACCGTATCAACATAGAGTGTGATATGATAGGAAAGTATGTTGAAAAGCTTATGGGTTTAAACCGGGACGCAACCGGAAAGAAGGTTGACAACGAATCGCGGATAACACGGGAAATGCTTGTTCGCAACGGGTTTTAAGGCCGGTTGTTAAACCGGAAAATGTGGTTTAACAGACGGTTTAAAATCAGGTTTAACAACGCAGCCTGAACAGGGTTGAAAGTATGCAGCTGCGGTTGTATGGTGTAAGGAAATCAGGGATAAACTGATTCATTATTAATGAAAGGACAGGATATATGTTCACTTACAATACTATTGATGAGGCACTTGATGATCTCCGTGCAGGAAAGATTATTCTCGTAACGGATGATGACAACAGAGAAAATGAAGGCGACTTTATATGTGCAGCAGAGTTTGCCACACAGGAAAATGTGAACTTCATGGCAACCTACGGAAAGGGCCTTATCTGTATGCCGATGAGCAGTGAATATACTGCAAAGCTCGGTCTTTCACAGATGGTCAGAAACAATACTGACAATCACTGCACGGCATTTACAGTTTCCATTGACCACAAGGATACCACAACAGGTATATCTGCGGCAGAGAGATCAGTAACTGCCATGAAGTGCGTTGAAGAAGATGCAAAGCCTCAGGACTTCAGACGACCTGGCCATATGTTCCCGCTTGAAGCAAAGCCGGGCGGTGTTCTTGAGAGAAACGGACACACGGAGGCAACAGTTGACCTTATGAGACTGGCAGGACTTAAGCAGGTCGGCCTCTGCTGTGAAATCATGGCTGATGACGGAACGATGCTCAGGCAGGATGGTCTTAAGGTGCTCGCACAGAAGCACGGGATTAAGTTTATCACCATAGCCGATCTTCAGGCCTACAGAAAACGGTATGATATATTTATGGAGCACATATCTGAAGCGAAGCTTCCTGTAAAGCACGGTGACTTTCAGATTCACGGCTTTCAGAACAGCATAACAGGTCAACATCATATAGCTCTGGTTATGGGAGATGTTTCTGACGGCAGTCCGGTTCTCTGCAGAGTTCATTCAGAGTGCCTGACAGGTGATGTTTTCGGCTCAAAACGATGCGACTGCGGTCAGCAGCTTGATGCAGCCATGAAGATGGTTGCTGAAGAGGGCAGAGGCATAATTCTCTATCTTCGTCAGGAAGGCAGGGGAATTGGACTTATAAACAAGATAAAGGCCTATGCACTTCAGGAAAAGGGACTTGATACCGTTGACGCCAATATAAAGCTCGGTTTTCCGGCTGATATGAGAGACTACAGCTGCGGTGCACAGATGCTCAAGTACTTTGGTGCGTCAAAGCTCAGGCTTATGACCAACAACCCGCTTAAGATTGCTGATCTTTCCGGCTACGGAATAGAGATAACAGAAAGAGTACCGCTTCAGATGGAGTCAACCGAGCAGGATGAGTTCTATCTGAAAACCAAGCAGACAAGAATGGGACATATGTTCAGTTACTGAAGAAACACTGATTATCCCGGATATCAGACAAAGAGTGATATCCGAAAGTGAAATGAAAGGGCTTTGCTCTTTTACCGCAACAGATGTTTACAACAGATTTATTGTAACGCATTAAATAAATGCGTTCACTATAAAATAAACGGAGGAAAAACAATGAATACTATCGAAGGAAGCTTTATTACACATGACGCGAGAATCGCTATCGTTGCGTCAAGATTCAACGAGTTTATCACATCAAAACTTATCGGCGGTGCAGAGGATGCGCTTCTCCGCCACGATATCGACCCTGAGAACATCGACCTTGCATGGGTACCGGGTGCGTTTGAGATTCCGCTTGCAGCAAAGAAGCTTGCTGACAGCAGAAAGTATGACGCAGTTATATGTGTCGGAGCAGTTATCAGGGGCTCAACAACACACTATGACTACGTATGTGCAGAAGTGTCAAAGGGAATTGCTCAGGTATCACTCAGCAGCGGCATTCCGGTTCTCTTCGGAGTTCTCACAACTGAGAATATCGAGCAGGCAATAGAAAGAGCCGGAACAAAGGCCGGAAACAAGGGGTATGACTGCGCAATGGCAGCACTTGAAATGATAAGCCTTCTCAAGAAAATCTGATAAATCCAGATAGTCCGGGACTGTACCAGTTACAGTCCCGTTTGTCAGTTTTCTGCACAATGACGATTTGAACATAAACTGATGAAACAAACAAAAAGAACGACAAAATTATAGTAATATTATAAATTATGACCTAAAATGTCTTAAAATAATATCTCATTTATGAGATATTAAGGATATATAAGTATTAATATTACATTTATGCCAGTGTCATTTTGTCAAACCTGTGCCTATATAATTCTTATTGGTGCATTTTTATAAATATGTACCATGTATTTATATGAAATACACAATTGAATTTTTTAGGCTCTGATGATATAATAATATTATTAGAGTAGTGTGTCTATTTGTGCTCTTTAGCTTGAAAAAGCTATACACTATAAAATAATCCGGAGGTGGTTTAATGAGTATGATAAACGCCAGAAAAGGCGAAGTCAATACTTCAGAGGAAAACAAGAGAATTTATAAGTTCAAAACCAAGGAAATCTCGTTT
>JAZUIH010000007.1:0-35857 GCA_045642145.1 Oscillospiraceae bacterium
AACAATCTTTATGATATCATTCAGACAGCAAGAAGCAGGAAAACTTCTGATATCCACTTCACTGTTGGTCTTCCGACAGTATTCAGAATTCACGGCAGTCTTGAACCATGTGGTTTCGAGCTTTCTGATTCTGATGTTTCAGAACTTATTCTTTCCATGCTTGACGATGAACAGAAGAAGGAGCTCGAGGAAGGCTTTGACCTTGACTTTGCTCTTCAGAGTCCTGACGGCTCACGATGCAGAGTTAATGTATTCCGTGCCAAGGGGCAGATCGGTGCGGTACTTCGTCTTCTTAATACAAACGCACCTTCACTTGAGACTATGGGACTTCCGGCAGTACTTAAAACTCTCTGCAATGAGCCGCGAGGACTTATACTTGTAACAGGTCCTACCGGAAGCGGTAAGTCCACAACACTTGCAGCCATGATTAACGAAATAAATGACAATAAACCGGTACACATTCTTACTATAGAAGATCCTATAGAATATGTATATGTTCAGAACAAGGCAACAATAAGACAGCGTGAAGTCGGAAGTGACGTAAAGGACTTCAATGCGGCTCTCCGTTCAGCGCTCCGTGAAGACCCGGATATCATTCTTGTCGGCGAAATGCGTGACTATGAAACTATCTCACTTGCTCTTACAGCTGCTGAAACAGGTCACCTTGTAATGGGTACACTTCATACAACAAGTGCTCCTCAGACTATTGACCGAATCATCGACGCCTGCCCTCCTCACGCTCAGGCACAGGTACGAACAATGCTTTCAACTACACTCAGAGGCGTTATCTCACAGTGTCTCATTCCGCTTGCTGCCGGAAACGGACGAGTAGCTGCCACAGAAATTCTTATCGGTACAGACGCAGCTATGAACCTTGTAAGAACTGAAAAGTGTCATCAGCTTGTTTCAACCATGCAGATGGGCAAGGCTCAGGGAATGCATACCCTGAACTCTGATCTCGCACGACTTGTGCGTGAAGGACTTATCACCAAGGAAGCAGCTCTTGAACACAGCACAAACAAGAGTGAACTTGCCCAGACAATCGGTGATCCTTCAATGATGTTCTGATACAGCTTAATAAAACACATTTTTTTCCGCAGGGTACTTTATGTACCCTGTTTTTTTGTATTCTTTTTCTATTGACAAATACGTTATTTCTGTGAGATAATTTAAGGTGAGTAGAAAACAGAATTATGGTTACGGATTATAAAAATTTTTAACGGAGGAACAAAATCATGAATAAGATGAAAAAAATCATCTCATCAGTACTCGCACTTTCACTGATGGCAGGCACTTTACAGACACCTGTTACATTAAACAGAGCTGATGCAGCAAGTACCCAGAACTATGCTGAAGCACTTCAGAAGTCACTTTTCTTCTATGAAGCTCAGCAGGCAGGCCCGCTTCCTGAATGGAACAGGGTTGAATGGAAAACAGACTCTACTATGACAGACGAGGTTCTCGGCGGATGGTACGATGCCGGTGACCACGTAAAATTCAACCTTCCTATGGCATACTCAGCATCAATGCTTGCATGGGGTCTGTACATGTATCCGGAAGGACTTGAAAAATCAGGTCTTATGACAAGCTATGCCCAGAACGTTGAGTTTGTTATGGACTACCTTGCAGACTGCGACAAGGGTACTGAAGTAGTTTACCAGGTAGGTAACGGTACCATCGACCACACATGGTGGGGCCCTATCGGTCTTCTTCAGTACGGTATGGAAGACAGCGGTACATCATATGCTTCTGCAAGAGCTGCTCTCAAGGCATCAAAGGGATGTTCAGCTGTATTCGGCGAAATGGCAGCTGCACTTGCTTCAGGCTATCTTGCACTTGACGGAAAGATTGATGAAACAAAGAGAAAAGGTTACCTTGAACACGCTGAAAACATCTTCAAGCTCGCTGACGCTTCAAAGAGCGATGATGTATACAATGACAGTGACGCTGCCGGCTTCTACCGTTCCAGCCACTTCTACGATGAACTTTTCTATGCAGCAAACTGGCTCTATATGGCTACAAAGGACAGCAAATATCTTGATCTTGCAAAGAGCTATATTCCAAACCTCGGAAGAATGCTCGGCGAAGGTGACGTTCTTGCTTACGGCTGGGGGCACTGCTGGGATGACACACTTCAGGGCGGTATGCTCCTCTACGCTATAAACACAAAGGATGCTGATGCAGTTGCACATGTCAAAAAGCACCTTACCCGCTGGGTAAACGGCGGTGAAGCCAAGATTCTCCCTGGCGGTCTCCGCTGGCTTACAACATGGGGCTGTCTCAGATATGCAAATACAGCAGCATTCCTTGCTTCTGTAGCAAGCGATACTATTTTCGAAAACGACGACAATTCAAAGCTCATGGAATTTGCTGAGGCTCAGGTAAACTATGCACTCGGTGACAACCCTGACAAGAGAAGCTATGTAGTAGGCTACGGCGAAAATTCTCCTAAGAACCCGCATCACAGAACTGCTCACGGTTCATGGAAAAATGACCTTGCTTATCCTGCAACAAACAGACACGTTCTTTACGGTGCTCTCGTAGGTGGTCCTAACGAAGACGGTTCATACGAAGATGACCGTGGAAACTATATCAACAACGAAGTTGCTACAGACTACAATGCCGGATTTACTGCAATGCTCTGTAAGATGATTGATGAATACGGCGGAACTCCTGACGCTTCATTCCCTCAGCCGGAAGCTCATGATGGTCCTGAATTCTTCGTTGAAGCACTCAGCAAGGGTGCTGACGCAAGCGGTATCACAGTAAGCTTCAAGATTGTAAATCACTCAGCATGGCCGGCAAGAGCACAGGACAATCTTTCATTCAGATACTACATGGACCTCAGTGAAGTCAAGGCAGCAGGAAAAAATCCTGAAGACGTTGTTATCAGATGCGACCGTGACCAGAGTGCCATGTATGCTGCAAGCGGCGTAAAGCCGGCAGTTATCTCACCTGTTAAGCAGTACTCAGGAGATATCTACTATGTGGAGGTTACACTTCCTGACGGACGTGCAGTACTTCCTATCTCAGAAGGTATGCAGAAGTGTGAAATTCTTCTTGCTCTTGTTATGCCTGACTACGGCAGCGGCTGGGATGCATCGAACGACTTCTCAAACAAGGATATCCTTTCTGCAAAGGGTACAACCGGTGCAGACGGAACAGTTGAAGGTACAGTTTCAAAATACATTCCTGTTTATATAAACGGCGAACTCTACTACGGCGAAGAACCTGACGGTACATCAGCAGACGGAAACGCTTCAGCACCTGCAGTTACCCCTACAAAGGCACCTGCAGCACCGACACCTACAGTAAAGCCAACAGCTACTGCAAAGCCTACAGCAGAATCCACTCCTTCAACGCCTGCTTCCGAACCACCGACAAGTACTCCGGCACCTACACCATCTTCTGTTCCTACAGACAGTAATCCGGGCAGCACAGGTACAGAATCTCTTCTCGGTGACGTAAATCTTGACGGTAAAATTGACGTAACTGACCTTTCAACTCTTGCTCTCGCACTTGTTGAAAACAAGCCTCTTACAGGTCAGTCTGCTAAAAACGCTGACGTTGTTGCAGACGATGATGTAAATCTTTCAGACCTTGCTACTATCAGACAGTTTATCTCTAAGGTAATTACAAAGTTCTGATCTGAAAACAGTCAGATATATTACGACAGCTCAGTCACTGTGACTGAGCTGTTTTTTATTGTTTTAAGGAATCATTAAGTCTGATGTTCTGCCTGTCCGCATACTATTTCAAAGCTCTGTTTGGTTATAAAAAATAAAGCACCTCATCGCTGAGGTGCTGTTTTTCTGAACATTATTTTCTGAACAATTTACTTAATCACTGTACTGAGATGTAAGACCGAAATACTCTTCAAGGCAAAGTCCGCTGCTGTATAGCTCAGCTGCAAGCTCTGTACCTACATATCTGAGATGCCAAGGTTCATACTTGTATCCGGTAATGCTTTCCTTGCTCTTAGGATATCTGATAATAAATCCGTATCTGTAACAGTTTTCAGCTACCCACTGTCCCTCAGGAGTATAGGCAAAACTGTCATCGATAGTGTTCAGATCCAGAGCAAGTCCTGTGTGGTGTTCTGAATGACCCGGTCTTGCGGAATATGTGTCTGCTGCAGCTTTTCCGCTCCATGAGCAGTAGTTGGTATACAGTCTGTTCTGTGTGGAATAGCTTCTGTATCCGGACTGACACCATAAAGTATATCCAAGCTCTGCAGCATCTGTTTTAAGCTTTCTGAAAGCCTCATTTGTTTCAGGAAGAAGATATTCGCCGGAACTTCCGTAAGCAGTCACCAGTCCTGAAGGCTCATATCCCTCAGGAACAGCATATGTCTTGTTTACAATAAGCACTCCGCCGGCATATTTGAGTTCAGTTTTGTTTTCAACCTCTGCCGGAGGAAAATACTCAGGTTCCGGCGTCGGAGAAGGGGCCGGAGCTTCAGTCGGCTCAGGAGCCTTTGTTGTTTCCTCAGGCTTCCGGGTGGTCTGAGCTGCAGTAGTTTCCGGAGCCTTTTCAGTTTTCGCAGGCTGTGAGACTGTATTTTCCTTTTTTTCTGATGAACTGCCGGAGCTGCTGTTCTGCTGTGAAGCGCTGTTCCGGTTATCAGATGTGCTTTCTCTTTTTTTAGAACTTCCGAAATACTCCGAACTGTTCGGAGATCTCTCCTCTGCTGTGCCTGAAGTAACTGCCGAAGTCGTTTTTTCAGCAGTAATTTCAGATTTTTCAGTTACATTTGTCTCAGTTGCAGAAACAGCTGATTCCGTTACATATACGGTTTCTGTCACATGCATAAGCTGTGTGCCGGTGTCCGGCCTGATTTCGATAGAATCAGATATCGGACCGCATCCGGTCAGACCGCATATTACCCCAAGTGTCGAAATATAAATAGCTGTTTTTTTGTTCATTTAATAATTACTCCCCTGTACCTAATAATATTCTTTCCTTTGAAAGGAACTTCTTCATGCGTGCCGCATCAGAGATGTCAACCTTACCGTCTCTCTCCACATCGGCATCATCAAGAGTCTGTTCGTCTGTAATCTCAGCTTCGCCAAGAATATGAAGTGAAAGAAGCGAGAGATCTGTTATATCAACTATACCGTTTCCGTTAAGATCTCCCGGATTGCGGTTTTCTTCAATCCATACTGCCTGGAAATTCATGAAATCACCGTATTCTTTTACATAAACTTTTACAGCACCTTCAGGAAGATAATAATCATTCTCGTTCTTCCATCCGAGAAGCTTATAGCCTTCCTTTGTAAATTCACACGGCTTGATGTTTACGACATCATCAAAGTATTCTGTCTGGTTTTTCATCTTTCCTGTACCGCCGTTTGCATTGAATTTCATGCCTATCTTAAGCGGCTCCCAGTCAGCATAGAAAGTAATGCCGTTTTCAGGTACTACAAAAGAATCCGAGAAACTGTATTTTTTGTTATCCTGTTCAGGAACATACCAGCCGACAAGCTTGTAGCCAAGTCTTGTAATTCTCTCACCGTTTGATATATCCATAGGATAATTGTAAAAACCGTTCATTATATAATGAGGATTTCCTACAACGCCATCAACATCACCTGCAAAATAGTCAATCTTAACAGGACTGAGCCAGTATACTTCAACATAAGTATCTTTTTCAGGCATCCTGAATGTTGAAAGCGGAGGATAATACTCTCCGTTTACAAGCCATCCTTCAAACTGAGCATCTCCGTTGTGCATAGGAAGATTAGGAAGATAAATCTCAGTACCCGGTGACAGTGTACCGTTTGTAAATGAAGCCGGAGCTGAATATCCGTAATCCTCAAGATTTTCGTATTTTATTGTGTAAATAGGCTTCCATACAGGCTCGAGTACAAGATCCTTTGCAGGCATCTTTATCAGTTCGCCTCTCTTGTATGTTTTTTCGCCGTCTGTCCATCCAACATGGGAATAACCGTCTCTTCTGAGTGCCCACACTGAAAGTACAACAAACTGTTTTTCAGGTACAGGATCAGTAGTATCAATTTTTCCTGTTCCGTAACCGTATCTGTAAGTAATGCTGTAAGTAGTTTTTTCAGGAACCTCAGTAGTATCTGAAGTATCAGCCTCAGATACTTCAGCAGTTTCAGTAACCTCAGCAGCCTCTTCTGCGTAGGATGTCACTGAAAAAACCGGCGCAGTCATAACAGCACATGCGCACAGTGCAGATAATAATCTTAAATTTTTCATAAAAGAACCCTCTCTCCTGACTATTCAGGAAACTGACTTTTGCCTTCAATTTTTTCATCAAGAACCAGTGGAATATCACGGTCTACTATTACCTGACCGTATATATCAGTCGCTCTGAAAGTAAAAGGACCCGGACCCATATCCATGCTTTCGAAATAATTGTATGGTCTTCGCTTAATCTCAACAAATTCTCCGTCACTGTTGAGATATTCAAGTTTCGAAATCGGATAACGGTGATCCAGAAGCTGTACTCCGCACCAGAATTCAGTACTTCCTTCCTTGAATCTGTAACTTACATTTACCTTGTCAGCAATGTCCAGTGGAACAATCTTCCAGCTTACCGGAACACGGCCTTTTTCCGCAGGAGCAATAAGCGGAAACGCATCAACATACAGGTCAAGATCGCCTTTCTTTCCTTCAGGAAGAAGATCTGTAACCAGCATATTAATAGTTCCAAGTTCTCCTGTTACTTCAAGATATGCACCTGCAAGCCTTGCATCCGCATAATCTGCAAGGTTCATTGCAACAATCCAGTAATCTGTTGAAACCGGATCGAGCATAGCACATCCTCCGACATAGCCTCCGCCGTAAAAAGTTCCGTCACCGGTATGAACCGTTCCCTTTGGTTCAAGTATACATGATTCGTCAATCGGATATTCTGAAGGCGGGTCTTCCCTGCCTCCGGCAGCGCCGATATCAAGAATGATGTCTCTGAGTGCCATCAGATCAATAGTATTAAGGACTCCGTCCCCGTTTACATCCGCCGCTTTAGTATTTATCTCACTCTTGTACTTTTCCGAGACAAACAGCTGCTTTAGGCAGATAAAATCAAGGATATTCAATGTGCCGTCCTCGTTTACATCCCCGGAAGTTACTGCAGAAACTCCCGCAGAAAACGCGGAAAAAGCTGCAAGGAGCAAAGCCGTTACTGATGATTTGATTTTGTCAGATTTTTTCATTTTAACATCACTCACCTATTCCACGAAAAAAACTTTTGCCAGAATAATTATATCACATTTTTATAACTTAGTAAATATACGTTTTACCAAAATAAAGAAGTCTGAATTTATCCGACTTCCCTTAATTGTATTTTAATTTAAGGTTTATTCTGTAAAATAAAAAAACAACCCGGAATCTTACATCCGGGCTGTGTGTATTTTTTTGTTTACCGAAATCAGAACTTGCTGATAACCTTTGAGATAAACTGTCTGATTGTTGCAAGGTCTGAAAGATTTACATCATCGTCTGCAACAACGTCAGCATTTTTAGCAGACTGACCTGTAAGAGGCTTGTTTTCAACAAGTGAGAGTGCAAGAACTGAAAGGTCTGTTACGTCAATCTTACCGTCAAGGTTTACGTCTCCGAGAATATCGGAATCTGTTGTATCCTTGCCTGAAGTAGGATCAACAGGTGTTGTAGGCTTAGCTGTTGCTGTTGGTGTAACTGTCGGCTTTGCTGTTGCTGTTGGCTTAACAGTCGGGCTTGGTGAAGCAGCCGGTTCCTTAGGAGCAGGTGTTGTTCCGTCAGGTTCTATACCGCCTACGAGAACGCCGTCATCATATACGCAGATATGGTCTGTTTCCTTTTCATTGCCGTTGCCGAAGAAAGCTGTGTTTGATTCAAAAATCTCGAGTCCTTCATGACTCCAGTCATTTGAAGGATCCCACTTGTCTCCGTAATAAAAGCCTACTTCAAACTGATACTTCTTTCCTGAATTTGCGATGTTATATCCATCCCATGCAATATCAACATAGTATGTATCAGGAACTGCATCATACTTGAAAGGTCCTGTAAGAATACCGTCAGCTGTTTCTTCTTCAGCAGATGACTGGTCATAAAGTTCCTTTGCTCCGTTTACTTTTGAAATACCGCCGGCAATTTCCTTTACATTGAAGAAATAACGAACTGATATCTTGTCAGAAGGCTTGTTTGAACCTGTCATTACCTTAAATGAAACCTGTGTAACACCGGCGCCATCTCCGTTAATATTGTCAACACCGCATGCCTCAACCCAGTAACCGCTTGAAGCAGGATCATCAGCACTTGAACCAGGTCTCTTTTCATCAGCCGGCGGGAAGTCAGGTGTAGGAGCCATATCATCTGTTCCGAAGAATTCGTAAAGTCCTGCACATGCGCCTACAAATGCTGCGTTATAGTCGATGGTAACTTCGTTTCCTACCCAGTCAGCTGTAATATCTGTATGAGTATCATCTCCGCCAGGACCGCCTGCAAGAGCGCCCCAGAGAATGTGTCTGTGTTCACGTGTATCTTCTGCTTCGAGAAGTCCTGAAGCAGCTCTGTGGTGAGGGTACTTAACTGAAATATCGTTATAGCCTACGATATAGCATCTGTTCATCGGGTTGTCGCCCATGATATACTGCATCTGCTTCTGAGCCCACTCACTGCGCTCACCCGGCTTGCCGTCGTTTGTATACTTATCGTAGAGGAGCATAAGGAGCTGCATAGCTGTGTTGTATCTTGCAGAACCCCATATCTGAAGGAATGCATAACCGCCAGGAGTTTCAAGTCCCTTGTATACACCGAAGCACTTGCCAAGGCAGTCGTCATCGAAGAAGTTGTCAAATACATACTGGTTCTTGCCCTGAGCATCTCTTATCTTCTGAACAAGATCAAGTTCAGGATGATCCTTGTTGATAACAGCCCAGAGAAGTGAGGCGCCTGACCATACATCATTCCAGCAGTATGCCCAGCCTGATGCAGCATAGTAGTCAAAATATTCTACTGCAAGTTCAAGAGGCTTGCTGTCACCTGTTGCAAGGTACATCCATGCAGCTGCCCAGCAGTAGTCATCCTCCCACTTGTTTGAAGCGTAGTACTGCTTCGGTCCGTCACCGTTATCGGAAATTTCCTTTTCATTTTCATTTGCAAAGTCCCAGAGTGCCTGAGCATACTTAAGTGATTTCTTTGCGTAGTCAGGATCTGTATCCTTAAAGTTGAGATAGTTGATAGCAAGTGAAGCACATGCAGATACTACGTAGTCTGTCTGAGGCTTTTCAGCTGTAAGGAAAAATGCAGGTCTTGCCATTGTGTCAACTTCAGGAGATTCCCAGTAAGCGTGGTCAATATCACCGTCACCAACCTGATAGCAGTGAGCAACTACCTTGCCGCTCTCATCAAGGAATGTACACTTCATGAGATAGTTGTTGAAATAACGGAGAAGGTCCTCAATATGATCCTGCTGACCTGTCTTTACATATGAATCACGGAATTCGTAGTAGCCCCAGCCAAGTGTTGAAGCTGCATAGTTTTCAGGCATACCGAACTCTACATGGTCACCGGCATCATGGAAACCGCCGGCAACGTCAACAAATCCGTCTCCGTCCGGATCAAGATAATCCTTTAACTTGCTGATCTGTGAAGCTGAAAGGTTGATACCGTTGTTCTTTGCGTCTATCGGCTGAAGCGGCACCTTTGCGTCATATGCATGACAGTTGCCTCTCCATGAGAGTCTGTTGTAGTCTTCAACTTCATCACCGCACATGTTTGCATCATAGAAGTACATTGAATACTGAAGCGCACGTGCATAGTCATAGTCGAGGCCCGAGTCGTTTACTACTTCACTGATAGGAGCTGCCTTAGGTTCTTCTTTGGTTCCGGCAGCAAGAGCAATGTTTGGTAAAACGCATGAAGCAAGAAGTACTGCACTGATACCGGCTGCCTTGATTCTGTTAAGCATTTTTTTCTGTTCCATTTTTGTTCCTTTCGTATATATGTGATTTTATTTGTCCCGAACAATCCGCAGATATACATTATTCATGTTTATTCTATCATAACTGACGTCAAAAGTAAATTACCAATAGTGCTTATTTTAGCGGGGCTTTTATGTACAAATTTTTAAAAAGAGTATTTTTGTACGTTTTATTTTTTTTGCAGAGGGTCATTTATCAGAAGGATGTAATAACCTTTGAGATGAACTGTCTGATTGTTGCAAGATCTGAAAGATTTACATCCTCGTCTGCAACAACGTCTGCATTTCTGGCTGACTGACCTGTAAGAGGCTTGTTTTCAACAAGAGCAAGTGCAAGTGTTGAAAGGTCTGTTACGTCAATCTTGCCGTCAAGGTTTACGTCACCGGGAAGTTCCGGTTCCTTTATTACGCCTGTGTTTCCTGTACTGTCTGTAGGAACAGCAGTTGCTGAAGGCTTAGCTGTCGCTGTAGGTGACGGCTTAGCTGTTGCTGTAGGCTTTACAGTCGGGGAAGGAGATGCTGAAGGCTCCTTAGGAGCAGGTGTTGTTCCGTCAGGCTCAGTTCCTCCGACAAGCACACCGTCGTCGTATACGCAGATGTATTCACATTTTTCAACAGTTCCCTTGAAAGCGTCATCAAACTGAACAAGATCCTGATGACTCCAGTCATCATCCGGATTCCAGCTGTTTCCCCAGGCATATGTTCCGAGAATAAACTGGTATTTTTTATTTGAATTTGCTATTGCATAGTCTTCCCATGACACTTCAACATAGTAGATATTGTCCTTGTACTGCTTAGGTCCTGAAAGTACAGCAGGATGGTCAGCCTCAATCTCAGCCTGGTCATAGTTCTTTCTGAGAGTAAGCTCCTTTTCTCCTATAGATGACATGCCTGTTATATCGAAATAGTATCTTACTGAAAGATTTTTTGAAGGCTTAGGGGCTGTTGTGCGCACATACAGAGTAATCTCGCTGGCTTTAGGTCCGTCATCCTGTACGATATCAACGCTGAATGCATCACACCAGTACTTTCCTGTCGGGCTCTGGAGTGCAGGATCATCCGGATCCTCTTCCTTTTCAACCGGCGGAGGCGGGAAGTCAGGAGTTACCTTCATTGATGAATCTCCGAAATAATGGTAGAGCCCTGCACAGGCACCTACAAAGGCTGCGTTGTAGTCAATTGTAACTTCGTTGTAGATATAGTCAGCAGTTACGTCGACATGGTTATCCTTGTCATCAGGTCCGCCGACAAGAGCACCGTAGAGAACATATCTCTGTTCATCTGTATCCTCACACTTTGAAAGTCCTGATGAAGCTCTGTGATGAGGAAAACGTGCAGATGTTTCATTGTATCCTACGATATAGCATCTGTTAAGAGGATTTTCTCCGAGAAGATAGTCCATCTGTCCCTTAGCCCACTCACCGTACTCTGAGGTTTTATCTCCGTGATACTTGTCATATACAAGAGCCAGGAACTGGGTTGCTGTATTGTATCTTGCAGAGCCCCACTGACTGAGGAATGAATATCCTTCTGGGCTGAGCTTAGGCGTATTTCCTGTCATCCAGTTGTCGATGAGCTTTGCAATCTGACTCCACCAGTCAACCTCTTCAAAAACAGTCTTGCCCTGAAGCTGCTTGTATTTTTCAATCCACTCTGTGCTGTGAATCTCATTGTCGTATGATTTTATAGTTACTTTCTTTCCGTACATGTCATCAGCCTGGGCAAGCATTGTAAGAACTGCGGCCCATGTATCGTTCCAGCAGTATGTCCAGCATGACGGAGCATAGTAGTCAACCAGTTCCAGTACAGTATCAAGATACTTCTCCTCCTGTGTTGCATGGAAAAGACTTATAGCTGCATAGCAGTAGTCATCCTCCCACTTGGTTGAAGTATAGTATCCCTTTCCGCCTTCTGCAGCAGGACATACTTTCTTTTCCTTTGCACGGTCAGCAAACTCATAGAGAGCCTTGGCATACTTAAGGGATTTTTCCGCATACTCAGGATCTGTATCCTTAAAGTTGAGGTAGTTCATGGTAAGTGAGGCAGATGTTATGGAAAGAATATCAGTGGAAACCAGCTCGTCTGTTGCAAACCAGCCCTTTCTTTCCATCTCATCGTTTTCAGGAGCATTCCAGTACTGGTGGTCAATATCACCGTCACCTACCTGATAGCAGAAGGCAACAGCCTTTCCGTCATCATCAAGATAAGTACACTTCATATAGTAATCGTTGAAGTATCTGAGAATTGTTTCTGCATGCTTGTCCTGGCCTGTTGCTTCATATGCATCTCTGAATTCGTAGTATCCCCAGCCCACTGCTGCACCTGAATATCCTTCCGGCATTCCGAACTTTACATGGTCTCCTGCATCATGATATCCGCCTGCAACGTCTATGCATCCGTCACCGTCCGGGTCAAGAATATCCTTGTTTTTCGCAATAAATGATGAGGACATGTTTGTGTTCACGTCATCAAGCGGAAGCTTCGCATCATAAACGTGGCAGTCATCTCTCCATACGTATTCTGAGTTTTCGCCAACTTCCGTTCCGCACATATTGGCATCATAAAAATACATGGAATACTGGAGTGCCTTTGCGTAGTTCTTTTCGGCCTCAGCCGCATTTACCGTTCCTGCAGTACCTGAAGGCAGAAAAACCGCTGTCTGTCCAAGAAGCACAAGACTCATTACAGCAGCCTTTATTCTTCCTGATTTTTTTCTGTTATCCATTGTAATTCGTTCCTTTCGTTCAGTATTTACTTCGTTTCTGTTCCTTTAAAATACACCATATCATATTTATTTTACCATATTATTTCCTGTATGTAAATCAATATTTTGCGGAAAACAGCAAAACGGCGTCCATACCGGACGCCGTCAGAAAAAGTTATTTTATTTTGTTCATTAAATCCTTATAGTAAAGAAGAATTCCGTTTTCCACAGATGCTCTGCTGATTACACAGTCCATATACTTTCCGTTTTCAACCATCTGTAGAAGCGACTTGTCATTTTCTGCAGCATAAAGCTCAACAGTGTACTTTCCGCCTTCCTTCAGACTGTATACTATCTTTACTTCAGGTTCTTTTCCTTCAGTGGTAAATGAAGCATCCTCATAAACATTTTCGAAGGAAAGACCTGTTATGGAATTGATAAAATCGTTGAATGTCCAGAGAATATCATCATCCTCGCGGTTTACTGATATTCCGTTTACAGCATATGAAGAAGTCTTTCCTTCCTCAACGACATAGTCGTAATCAACCTTTATCTTTGTTCCGAAAACATCAAGATCAAATTCCGTGATATTTGAAAAAGCTTCATGGTGAAGTCTCTTGTTAAGAACATCCTCTGTTGCAGAACCCGGAAATCCGAGGGAAGCCACCGGAAATACATAAACCTGATTCGCTGCCTTTTCATAAGCATATATGTAGTTTTCGTTTTCATCATAGTAACTGCCGAAAATCATACTAAGTGTCATATCAGCAGTACTGATATCAACCTCATATGAAGGCTTGTCAAATCCGTACTCCGAAAGATCGGCAGGAACATCGAGAAGCGTTGTACTTTCAGCTCTTATAATCATGGAAGTTACCGCTGTGATTCCGGCTGAGTTAACGCTGCCCCTGTTAAACGGTGCAGTCATCTTCCACTCATTGTTTTCCTTTTTCAGGTCATAAATCAGTTTTCCGTGGTCTGTATACTTAAATGCTGTAATCTCATCGGTACTGATAATATTGAAAAGGTTTCTGTCCTTGAGACTGTTCACCTCAACACTCATCTTCTGAGCATCAGCCTCAGATACAATATAAATAGTATCAGAGTCTTCATTTTTCACATAATAAGCAGAATCACCGGGAACCTTTGAACCGATGTCAAGAATCTTTCGGCTGCCGTTCTTAAATATGAAGATTACCTTCTGAGGCTTGTCAAGACCGTATGGTGAGAGATCAGCAGGAAGCTCCTCTGTAAGAATCTTTGTAGCTTTAAGCCTGCTCATAGTTTCGGCAATTCCTGAGATTCTCGTGGAATCAAGCTTGAAAGGCTCGCCTTTTGTGAATTCCCAGCCTGAAACGGAAAGTTTAAGTCCGTATTCACCTGAAGAATTTACCGCTTCAAATTCTTTGATCTCGGAAGGGTCAAAATCAAAAACTATCTTTTTGTTTTCCTCTTCCACTGCCTTTTTAGCCTGGCCGTTTCTGTAAACCAGAACGCCGAAGTAAGCACCGAAGGCTACGATAACTGCTATGACAAGACCGGTAAAAATTCTCTTGTACTGTTTTGTCATGCGTTACGCCTCCTTAACCATACAAACACGCCTGAAGCTGCGATAAGAACAGGAAGTGCAATCATAATAACGAGGATGATGTTTCCTGTTTTCCTGTCAGGAATAGTAATGTAGTCTGTAGCAGACACTCTTGTAGGGAATGTATTTGCTGAATTAACCTTGTCCATCCAGCTTACAGCTGAGAGGAACATATACGGAGCAAGTGAAGCAGTGTTCGTGTTTGTCATTATCTCAATAATTATCTCATCATCAATGAAGTCAAATGAACCTGAAACAAAAAGCTTGCTGTTGTTTCTTGCGCTGTCCTCAGCATTTGCAGCAAGATAAAGAACACCGCCCGGACCTGCTGTATCTGTTCTGTTTCCGCCGAACACCTCACTGAGTGAAGTACAGCTTGCGGAAGCATCAAGATCTTCGTTGTTAAAAGTTGAAACGAGAGTCTGTGTTTTTACTGTGGTTTCATCATCGTCACCGGCAAGGCTGTAGAAGCTTCTTGAGTTAGGCATGTAGAGAAGTGTGCTGCCCTGAGCATCTATAAGCGGCTGATTGAAATCATTTTCAACGAATTCACTGAGAACTGCGTACTTGTCATCACCGGCATATCTGTCAGGAACAGTTTCATATACACGGTTGTAGTCCATCGCAATGTCATATGTCGCAAGAACAGCCTCAATGTTTGTAAAGTTAAGGTTTACATTCTGCGGAGCGATGAACATTGAAAGATTTCCGCCCTTTGCAGCGTAGTCAAGAATTGTCTGCTTTTCATCCGCTGAAATATCTGACGAAGGTGCTGCCATAACTACTGTAACTGCATCATCAGGAATTACTGTTTCCTTCTTAAGGTTTATTGTTTTTACCGCATAGTTCTGGCTTTCGAGAATACTGCAGAGGCTTGCGCACTTCTCAGGCTTCTTCTCGCCGTGCCCCTCAGTAAAGTAAACAGTAGGTGTTATACCGCTTTCAAGATAACTTATGGCACCGAGAATTGAGTTTTCGCCGTAGAATTCAACACTTCCTGTTTCATTGTTTGTTGTAAAGAGAGTCATAAGTGAAATATCTCTCTTTTTTCCGTCACATTCAAGGAGAAGGTCACCTGAGGAAAGACTCATAAGATTCTGAGGATCCTTTTCCGCAACAAACTCAGGATTTTTTTCTATATTGACTTCCTTAAGATTAATCTTTTCAAACTTATCCATCTGACGAAGAGTTTTTACATACATATCAGCCATCATGTATTCGGCTTCGCCCGGTTCCGAATCATCATAAAATCTGTCAAGCTCATAAAGAACCGTGATATCAACCGGCTTCTCAAGAGACGAGAGAGTCTCAACGGCAGTGTCACTGAGGGAGTATGCGCTGAAAGGTGTAACGTCCACTGCTTTGTCCACCTTTGAAAAGATAAGATTCAGAGGAATTGCCGCCGCTAAAACAGCAGCTGCCGCAAGGCCGGCAATTAAATTTACTTTCATTCCTTTTTCCATAGCGATTACCCCCTGTTCCAGCGTCTCTTTTCCACTGAAATCATTGTCCAGCAGAGGAAAACAGCTATGAATGTGATATAGAACACAACGTCAGAAAGACGGAACACTCCTGTTGCAAATCCTTCAAATCTTGCCTTAGGTGAAACCGCAGCAATAAGTGAAGACCACAGAGGCTTGCTTCTCATCCACTCAATGTCGTTGAATCTGTCCATAAACCAGAGAACAAGCATTGCTGCTTCGCCGAATATGGCCGCTATAATCTGGTTTTCAGTAAATGCAGAGCAGAGCATGCCTACTGAAACGCAGCCCATACCCCAGAGGAAAAATCCGAGATATCCGCACACAAGGCTTCCCCATCTTACTTCACCGTACATTGCTGTAAGAACCGGATAGAGGAAAGTGAGTGCCATAATAAGCGCAAACACAACACCCATGGCAAGGAACTTGCCCATAACTATCTTGAACACGTTAAGCGGGGTTGACATGAGAAGCACTTCAGTGTTCATTCTTCTTTCCTCGGCAAATGTCTTCATGGTGAGCATAGGCACAAGGAAGATAAAGTAAAAGAACTGATTATAGAAAATAGCGGCGAATGAAAAATTAAGATTGAGTTTTGTAAGTGATGTAATCCACTGGATAAAGCTCAGTGAGTAGATAAGCACAAAAAGCGCGCTTATTACATAAGCCAGCGGAGAATAGAAGTACGACTGCACTTCCTTTTTAAACAATGAAAACATATACTGTATAATTCCTTTCAGATAATTTATTCGTTGTTCTCTGATGCATCGCTGTTTTCAGCTGCAGCAAGGCCTGAGTATGACTTTCCTCGTGTAACGCTTGCGAATACATCCTCGAGTGACATGGAAATCTTTCTGATCTCAACAATGGAGAAGTCGTTTTCTATCATCTTTGAAACAACTGTCTTTCTTGCGTCCTCATTCTCAAGTTCAATCTTGAACTCACTGGTGTTTTCGTCGAGGAAGTTGATTTCCATGATGTTTTTAATGCCGTCTGTTTCCCTGAGGAGCTTTTCTGCATCTGCACATACGCCTTCAACACGGAGTACATATACAATCTCATCAGCAGCACCTGTAAGGTGTTCCTTGGTGTCAACGGCTTTGATCTGTCCCTTGTCAATAATTACGATACGGTCACAGACTGCACTCACTTCCTGAAGAATATGGGAACTGAAAATAATAGTATGATCCTTGCGGAGCATATTGATAAGGTTTCTTACTTCCATTGTCTGGTTCGGGTCAAGACCAACTGTAGGTTCATCAAGAATGAGAACCTGAGGGTCACCGATAAGAGCCTGGGCAAATCCGACACGCTGTCTGTAGCCCTTTGAAAGGTTCTTGATAACACGGTTTTTCATATCCGTAATCTTGAGCCTTGAAAGAGCCCTTGCCACCTGGTGCTCACGGTCCTTCTTCGGAACCTCCTTGATACCGGCAACGAACCTGAGATATTCGATTACCTTCATATCAAGGTAGAGCGGAGGAAGTTCAGGAAGATAGCCTATCTTTTTCTTTACTTCCTTAGGATTGTCATTCATGCTCATCCCGTCAATGAGAATCTCGCCTGATGTAGGAGGAAGATAACCTACTATCATATTCATGGTTGTTGACTTGCCCGCACCGTTCGGGCCAAGGAAACCGAGAATCTCATTTTTGTTTGCAGTAAAGCTGATGTTTTTTACTGCAGCAATCTGGCCGTAGTTTTTGCTCAGATTTTTGATTTCGATCATATTTATTCACGCCTTTCTTTCAGACAGGATTCAGATTAATCCGCATCTGAAAATATTCATATAAAAACCGTTTCCGGACCCTCTGTCTGAGTCCGCAGCAACGTATATAAGTATACCATATAAATGTGTATATATTGTGTACAAAACTAAATTTAATACTGATTCAGAAAAAAATTATCACCGTGAAAATAAATATTCAGGCTTTTCAGAGGCTGCAGGACAGCCCGGCTCAGGTAATTATAATCCAACTATCCGCAATTTGTGTTTTTTACATCACGATTTTTGGTAGAAAACACGAAGTTTGATTTTTATTCAGCCGATATATACTACAATATTATGTGATATTCATAAATTATTTTTCGGAAGTTTGTATATTTATCAGGGGTTGACAAACAAATATTTGTGTATTACAATATTACTATACAGGATTATGATAATTAAGTGTAATCTTTTTTATACTTTTATCGTGATTCATAGTACGCATTATTTTATACTTATTCAAAAATTTTTGAGAGGAGAATTATGAAAATGGTTCTTAAGAAAACAAAAAAAGCAGTAGCTTTCGCGCTTTCACTTTCCATGCTCGCAGCAGTAGCTTCACCACTTACAGCTTCTGCTAAGGTAAATGGAGTTGACGGCAGAACACTTCCTGAAAAGTTCGGTGACAAGACATACAAGGATATGTTTGACTCACTCTACGATGACGTTGTAACAAACGGTGTTAAGAACGGATACCTCGCTGAAAGCGGTGTTCCTTACCACGCTGTTGAAACACTTATCGTTGAAGCTCCTGACTACGGTCACGAAACAACTTCAGAAGCTATGTCATACTTAGTATGGATCGCAGCTATGAAGGATAACCTTTCAAAGTCAAAGGGCGAACTCGCTAAGGCATGGAAGACTATGGAAACAATGATTCCTAAGGAACAGTCAGGATTCATGAAGAAGACAGAGCCTTCAGCTACATACTCAGACGAATGGGAACTCCCTGAAAAGTATCCTACAGATATGGCTACAGGTAACTCAGGTCTTAACCCAATTCACAAGAACTTCTGCTCAGCTTACGGTTCAGACAACGGTCTCTACCTCCTCCACTGGCTCGCAGACGTTGATGACTGGTACGGATTCGGCGGCGGAAACGGCGGATTTACATTCATCAACACATTCCAGCGTGGTGAACAGGAATCATGTTTCGAAACTGTTCCACAGGGATGCGTAGAAGAACTCAAGTACGGTAACTCACGTGGTATCAAGGGTATCTTCTCAACAGAAAAGGAAATTGCTAAGCAGTATGCTTATACAAATGCTCCTGACGCTGAAGAACGTGCTATCCAGGCTGTTTACTGGGCTAACAGATGGGGCGTTGGCGATTCATCTGTTGAAGCTCTTGCAGGTAAGATGACAGACGAACTTCGTAACGACATGTTCGACAAGTACTACAAGAAGATCGACGCAAAAACAACAAAGAACGATTCATCAGCTGGCTACGAAGGTGCTCACTACCTCATGTCATGGTACACATCATGGGGCGGCGCTCTCGACGGTGCATGGACATGGCAGATCGGTTGTTCACACTGCCACCAGTTCTACCAGAACGCTCTTATGGCTTACGCTGCTAACGATACAAAGTATGACTGTATCAGCAGCAACATGAAGTCTGAAGGCGCTGCTAAGGACTGGAAGGAATCATTCGAAAGACAGCTTCAGTTCTATGAGTGGCTCCAGTCTAAGGAAGGTCCGTTCGCTGGTGGTGCTACAAACAGCTGGAGCGGCAGATACGAAGCTTACCCATCAGGCGTTTCAACATTCTACGGAATGGCTTACGTACCACACCCAGTATACGCTGACCCAGGTTCAAACGGCTGGATCGGTAACCAGGTATGGTCAACACAGCGTATCGCAGAACTTTACTATGCAGCTAAGGAAGACGGCGATACAAAGACAGCTGAAAGATGTAAGGTTATGCTCGACAAGTGGGTTAACTGGTTCGTTACAAACCTCAAGTGGAACAAGGCTAACGATGACGGTCTCAAGGTACCATTCCAGATGCCTTCAAACCTCGAATGGGGCGCAAGCGCACAGCCTGACGAATGGAGCGGCACAAAGCCAGCTAACAACAACCTCACATTCACAATCTCAAGCTACGGTAACTCAGACGTTGGTTGCTTAAGCTCACTTTCAAATACACTTCTCTGGTATGCAGCTGCTGAAGGCGTTAAGCCAGGCACAAGCGAAGGTTCAGAACTCGCTATCCAGGCTTACAACGTTGCTAAGACACTTATCGACGCTATGTGGGACTGCTACCGTGACGATATCGGTGTATCACACCCAGAATCAAACGGCAGCTTAAAGAGAATCTTCGAACAGGAAGTTTGGATTCCAAAGGACTACGAAGGCAAGATGCCTGATGGTTCACCACTTAAGACTGGCGCTACATTCATCAGCATCAGAGAAAACTACAAGAAGGATGCTGAATTCCAGAAGCTCGAAAAGTACTACAACGAAAACAAGAAGACAGAAGGCTTCGAACTTAACTACCACAGATTCTGGCACATCGGTGACTACCTCATGGCTGCCGGTACAATGGCTACACTCTTCCCTGATGCAGTACCTGATCATATCTACTCAATGGATATGGACTTCGCAGTTCCTGCTGGCGATGTAGCTATGAAGGGCGGTTCACCTTCTGAAACAACAACACCTCCTGCAGTTGAGACTTCAAACCCACCTGCAGTTGAGTCTTCAAACCCACCTGCATCAGGCACTACACTCCTCGGTGACGTAAACGTAGACGGTACAGTTGACCTTACAGACCTTTCAACACTTTCAATCAAGCTCGTTGACAAGAAGGAACTCACAGGTCAGGCTAAGATCAACGCTGACGTTACAAAGGACGGCGCTGTTTCACTTACAGACCTTGCTACAATCAGACAGTTCCTTTCAAAGGTTATCGACAAGTTCTGATTTTAGTCAGTTACTGATTAATCAATAATAATTACGCTGTATCCGGCTGGTCCGGGTACAGCGTATTTTTTTGTTTTCCTCAGTGCTATGATAAAATTCACAAAAAAAGTGTTGATTATACGTCAAATTCGTAAATTGATTTTTTCATAGTGACTTTTATAAAAATATGTGATATAATATAATAGCATAGGCAATTTTACGTTTGGAGGATTATGATGGCTGGCAATAATTCAAAACCTGTAGCACGAAGATTACACAAAGGAAGAGTAGGCGGATGTTTGCTTGTTTTAGTATTTATCTTTATTATTATGAGCACGCTTATCTCCGGCTGTACCAAGAAGCACCAGAAGGAAAAGCAGAAAACCGATCCGGCAAGCTCCGTTTCAGTTCAGACTGAAACAGTAACACAGCCGGTTCAGGAAGTGGTAAAGAGAGACTATATCATCTGCATAGACCCGGGCCACGGCGGAGATGATATCGGAAGCTCCAACGGTGACCGTCTTGAAAAGGTTGACAATCTCAGATACGCCACTGCGGTATACGAAGAGCTTCAGAAACGTGAAGGTATACAGGTTTTAATTACACGTCAGTCAAATGATACATACATGACAAATGCTGAACGAGCTGAATATGCCAACAGAGCAGGCGCGGACCTGTATCTGGCACTTCACAGAAACCAGCTTGAGGACCATACTGCAAACGGTGTGGAAATATGGATTCAGAAGGAAGCAACAGTTGTCGACGAAGTACTCGGCTTCAAGCTTATGGAAGCTCTGAAGTCAGTAGGAATCCAGAACGACCGCGGTGTCCATCCGGGATACACCAACGATACACAGAATAACTTCCAGATTATCGAATACACAAATATGCCGGCCTGCATAGTAGAGCTTGGCTTCCTTTCAAATGATGATGACAACGCGCTCTTTGACGCGCATTACCGTGACTACGCAAAAGCTATTGCTGACGTTGTTACTGAGATGTGCAGAGACGGTTACCTTGACAAGGTTGAGAAGTCAGAATAAAATGATATACAGTTTCACGGGAGGACAGAGTGGAAACTATCTTTGAAAAATACAAACGCACGGTTTATCTGCTTGTATTTACTCTTGGATTTACGGCTGTCGGCCTGCTTGCCGGTCTGATTTTCACAAGACCGGTTTTTTCTTCGACAGCGACATATCTCGTAACGGATACCTCAGGACTTCACAACGAAATAGTTCATCCGCCGGAGATACGCGATTTTTTCAGAAAAGACTATTTTACTGAACATCTGGCCGAAAAAATAAGCTTCAAATTCAGTAAAAGCGAACTCAAAAAAATGGTAAAAATCAAAGCCAGCCGCAGTTCGCCGACATTCAGAGTAAAAGTAACATGCAAAACATCAACTGATGTTTACTTTATCCAGAAAACAATTGAAACATCGCCGAGAAGTCTTGCTCCGGAAATGTCTGATGAATACTTTCTTATCATACAGATAAAGGACGCAAAATTTCCTGAAAATCCGGTAAGACCGGGATTCGTGCCGCTGGTAATAGTATCGGCACTTTCAGGTGCTGCATTCTCAGTATGGCTTATGAAAAGAAACAACATACTTGTTGTCCGGAACACATCTGACACTCTTCTGAGATTCCGCTTTCCTGTAATCGCCCGGATACCTGTGTACAGAAAAAATACAGTTCCGTCCGGCAGGAAAAACACCGAATTCACCTCAGGATTTCTCAGAAACTCAGGACTGTCCTCAGAAAGGGCTCGTATGTCTGACACAACGGCGTACAATCCGGACAGGAACACAATAATGATAAACTCAAAAACAAGTCCCGACTTTTTTGACGCATTCAGGCAGTTCAGCACTGCAGTTGAAAATATAACCGAGGGACAGAAGAGTATCATACTTGTAACAAGTCCCGGAGTCGGTGACGGAAAAACCACCGTTGCCATTAATCTCGGAATAACAGCTGCCGCCACAGGAAAGTCTGTACTTCTTGTGGACTGCAACTTCCGCAACAGAAGACTTATGCGTGCGTTCAGCATTGAACAGGACTCACCGGGACTCTATGATATGATTTTTGAACAGATGCCCGCCAGGGATGCAATACTGTTTACAGAGTACCACTCCCTCTGTGTACTTCCGCAGGGAAATGCAAAGGGCATCAATCCCCTGACGCTTCTCACACGCTCTGAGACACTTGGCGCGCTGCACAGACTGAAGGAGATGTTTGACTACATCATAATCGATTCACCGCCTGTAAACGCATACTCAGATGCTCTGGCACTGGCAGGGGCTGCGGACCACGTATTTCTAACGATAAGGAATAAGATTACACAGGATTCTGAAATTGAAAAGGCCCTTAAGAGTCTGGAGCTTTCCGAGGTTGAGGTAACAGGATTTATCCTGAACGAAGCTCAGCTCTATACTGAGAATCCGGTTTCTCCCGGACAGCCTCCGCAGGTAAACAGAAACAGATTTATATCAGGATTTTAATAAAAACGCCTCAGAACTGCAGATAACGCAGCTCTGAGGCGGTTATTTTTTTTATCGATAAAACTGATACTTTGACTTTCACTGTAATCAGTGCCGGATTTTCGGTTTAATCAGTTTCTCCTTAGTTTTCTGTCATGATTTCGCAGATCATGCTGGAGAACTCTACCGGGTTTTCGATTGAGATTCCCTCGATGAGGAGAGACTGTGTATAGAGAAGCTGTGTGTACTTCTTCAGCTTTTCCTTATCGCTTGTGTAGAGGCTCTGAAGCTTCGCGAATACTGCATGGTCAGGGTTGATTTCGAGAACCTTTTCAGCCTTAACCTTGTTGTCTGTAGGCATAGCGTTAAGAACCTTTTCCATTTCAACTGAAAGATCACCGTCGCTTGTAAGGCAGAAAGGATGTGACTTAAGTCTCTGTGTGAGTCTTACTTCCTTAACCTTGTCAGCAAGTGCTTCCTTCATGAAAGTGAACATTTCCTTGTTTTCCTCAGCCTTTGCCTTGATTTCCTCCTTCTCCTCCGGAGTATCGATATCAAGGTCACCTGATGAAACTGACATGAACTGCTTTTCCTTGTAGTTCATAAGCATCTTTACTGCGAACTCGTCAACGCCCTCTGTAAGGTAGAGAATCTCGTAGCCCTTGTCAAGAACCATCTCAGTCTGCGGAAGGTTTTTGATTCTCTGGATGCTCTCGCCTGATGCATAGTAGATATACTTCTGGTCTTCTCTCATACGTGAAACGTATTCGTCAAGTGTTGTGAGCTTTTCATCATTTGATGAGTAGAACATGAGAAGGTCAACAAGTGTGTCCTTGTTCATTCCGTATGATGAGTAAACGCCTGCCTTGAGCTGAAGACCGAATGCCTTGTAGAACTCCTCGTACTTTTCACGTTCGTTCTTAAGCATCTTTGTAAGTTCATTTTTAACTGTCTTTTCAATACTCTTTGCGATGAGCTTGAGCTGTCTGTCATGCTGAAGCATTTCTCTTGAAATATTGAGAGAGAGGTCTTCTGAGTCAACGAGGCCCTTCACAAAGCTGAAGTAGTCAGGGAGAAGGTCTGCACACTTGTCCATGATGAGAACGCCGTTTGCGTAAAGCTGAAGGCCCTTTTCAAACTCTCTTGTATAGTAGTCATACGGAGCCTTTGCAGGTACATAGAGAAGAGCATTGTATGTTGCTGTACCTTCTGTCTTAACGTGTGCATACTTAAGCGGGTCTGTGTAGTCAAAGAACTTTTCCTTGTAGAAGTTGTTGTAGTCTTCATCCTTAAGCTCGCTCTTGTTCTTCTTCCAGATAGGAATCATGCTGTTAATGGTTTCTCTCTCGATAAACTTCTCGTACTCATCCTCTGTTCCCTCTTTTTTTCTGGAATGTTCAACATCCATCTTAACCGGGAATCTTACATAGTCTGAGTATTTTTTAATGATTGACTGGAGTCTGAACTGTTCAAGATATTCGCTGTACTTTTCATCCTCTGTGTCGTCCTTGATATAGAGGGTAATCTCTGTACCGCATTTTTCCCTGTCGCATTCGTCAATTGTATAGCCTTCAACGCCTTCTGACTGCCATTCCCAGGCACTGTCAGAACCGTAAGCCTTAGACTTTACAGTAACCTGCTTTGCAACCATGAATGCTGAGTAAAAGCCTACACCGAACTGACCGATAATTGAAACGTCCTCGCCGAGATCGTTTGATGACTTGAAGTCAAGTGAGCCGCTCTTTGCTATAGTACCGAGGTTATTCTCAAGTTCTTCCTTTGTCATACCGATACCGTTATCGGTAATTGTGATTGTTCCTGCATCCTTGTCTGCTTTGATAAGGATTTCAAAATCGTCTTTATTAAGGCCTACTTCGCTGTCTGTGAGAGATCTGAAGTAAAGCTTGTCAATAGCATCGCTTGCGTTTGAGATCAGTTCTCTTAAAAATATCTCTTTATGAGTATATATAGAGTTGATCATCATCTCAAGAAGTTTTTTGGATTCTGCTTTGAACTGTTTTGTTTCCATTTGTAATTCACTCCATATTCCATATAAAAATAATTAGCACTCAGACACTCCGAGTGCTAATTAATAGTATAGTACAAAACAATAAAAAAATCAAGTGTTATTTTTAAAAAAATTATTCCTCGAGGCCCTTAAGTGCCTTGATTTCGTCCTTGTTTACCTTGATAACTGAATCCTTGATTATTGTAACCTCGCTTCTGTCGATAATAACAGGTACTGCGCTGTCGTTTTCAGGACGGATCTTAAGCTTTCCGGTAATGGTGTTTGCCTCTTCAACATATCCCTTGACATCGTTAGGCATACGGACATATGCGCCAACCTTAGGTGTAATCTTGAGGAATTCTTCATATGTACTCTGCTCGTACTTCAGACAGCACATAAGACGTCCGCATGTACCGGATATCTTGGTAGGATTAAGTGAAAGTCCCTGCTCCTTGGCCATCTTGATTGAAACCGGCTGGAACTCGCCGATACAGCCCTTGCAGCAGAATTCCCTTCCGCATATGCCGAGGCCGCCGAGAATCTTTGCCTCGTCACGCACGCCTATCTGACGGAGCTCTATTCTTGTTCTGAAAACAGCTGCGAGGTCCTTTACGAGTTCACGGAAGTCAACTCTTGTCTCCGCTGTAAAATAAAAGAGAATCTTGTTGTTGTCAAATGTAAACTCAACATCGATAAGATTCATGTCAAGTCCGCGGTTCTTAATCTTCTGCTGGCATATTGCAAATGCGTCCTTCTGCTTCTGGATGTTTTTCTTTACAGTTTCCAGGTCCTCAGGTGTGGCGATTCTGATTACTTCCTTAAGCTCAGCTGTAACTGCGCTCTTTTCAATCATGCGGTTGGCAATTACGACATCACCGCACTCCACGCCGCGTACTGTCTCGACAATCGCCTTGTCGCCCACCTTAGCCTTGATGTTACCGGGAGCAAAGTAATATATCTTGCCTACTTTTTTAAATCTTATTCCTACTATTTCGATCATAATATGTTTTCCTTTTCATTATAGCTGTCTGTAAGCTGAGATTTCTCCGCAGAGAACGGAAACAATCAGCCTGATACTGACGTTTTTATCTATAAGCGAATGAGCTCTGGCAACCGCTTCGTGAATCTTTTCACAGGCAAGCATCGTAAGTCCTGACGAAAGCTTCTGTGAGCCTTCACGGAAACAGCCTGTAATACTGTCGGGCAGATACCGTACTGCAAGAGCATCGCGTATTATTCTGTCGAGCATTTCGAGAATCTCCTTCATCTGTGATTTGTCAGATGAAGCATCCGTAAGATTCTTAAGAAGTCCGTACTCGTCCCTGTTTATTATACAGTCTGTTATCCTTTTTGTCAAATCAACCGAGGCCTTCACTGTGTCGGAGTTAATGTAGTCAAGACACATGCCCGTGTTGCCTCTGAATATCTCCGTAACCTGCACAGCCTGTTCTTCGGAAATGCCGTTATCCATAAGCGCCCTGACAGTATCCTCACGGCTTGTCTCCGATGCACTGAGGGAAATAATTCTTGAACGGATTGTTTCAAGTATGATGTTCCTGTCAGTGGCTGTAAAAATAAAGTACGCGTAGGCCGGAGGCTCCTCTATAAGCTTGAGAAGTGAGTTCTGGGCCTGGACGGTAATATTGTCGGCATCAGTAAAAAGATAAATCTTTCTCTCACCGTTATTAGGCTTAATATACGCATCAGCGCATATATTACGCACTGTTTCAACTGAAAATCCGCCGAGCTTTCCGCTGTGCTCCGCATAGACGATATCCGGATGGGTGCGGTTTGCTGCGTTTATGCATGAACGGCACTGACCGCAGGGTTTGCTGTCACTTTCGCAGACCAGCATCATCGCAAGATGTGCAGCCATTGTTTTCTTTCCGAGACCCTTCTCACCGTATATCAGAAATGAGTGAGCCATGCGGTTTTTCTCCGACATATTGCGAAAGGTCTCAGTTACCTGAGTGTTTCCGTATATTTTCATTGTATCAATTCCGTTTCTGAATGATATGTCAGTTTAAATGACAACTCTTACTGATGATATTCCGCAGCTTTTCATAATCGCAGCCGCCTCCTCCGAAACCAGCTCACCGCTGACAACCACAGGAACTGCAGGAGGGCACGGAACGTTAAGCACCGCGCATATTCTGCCGGCCGAGCATTCGGCAGGAACATCCTCATACTGTGAAAATGCCGCTTCCCTTATTTTCATTTTCTTTTCCGGACGCGGGAAAACAAGCTTCTCCGATGACTGATATTCCGGAGTAAATTCAATGCTGTCAAGCACCTGTGCAGTTCTGAGATAAACCTCATGACCGTCCTCAGGCGAGAACAGCAGAACCACATATGTGTCATCAGCAAATTCGTACTCTATACCGTTGTCCCGGAGCTTCTCCGCAAGAGCGTGACCGCTTATGCCGCTCTTCCGCGCATTCAGCGTAAAGTGAAGCGGTTCCCTGTCAAAGGCAGGACAGTCAGTTACAAAACGCTTCTCCGCAGAGCTACGGAGTTCTGCCATCCATCGCTCCGAGCAGGCAAGCTTTTTCCTCACACAGTCAGCTATATATGCATTGCACAGGTCAAGTGAACACATAATCGTATACGACGGACTGGTTGATGCAAAAAGAAGCATCGTATCGCGCACGAAGGGCAGATAGCGTTCGTTTCCGCAGTGAAGATAAGCAGCACCGGTCAGTGCCGGAAGCATCTTGTGTGCTGAGTCACAGCACAGGTCCGCACCAAGGTGAACCGGATGACGGTTTTCACTGTAGAACGGAAGCAGCGCACCGTGTGCGTTGTCCACAAGAAGCACAGCGCCGTAACGGTGACAGATGCGTGCAAGGCTCCCGATATCAGCCATGGCACCGAGATAGTCCGGTGAAGTTACATAGAGGCATGAGCCCGGACAGGAGCTTATCCTCTCCTCAACCTCAGACAGACTTATGCGTCCTGAAACAATGGTGTCCGTATAATCCGGAAATATCCACTCCGGGTCGATATCAAGAAGCGTACAGGCGCTCAGAAAGGCCCTGTGGACATTGCGTACCGCAAAGACCCGGCGGTTTTCCCTTTTTACCAGTGCAAGCATGGTCTGGATACAGAGCGTTGAGCCCTGAACCGAGTAAAACGTACCCTTCGTACCGAAGAGCTCCGCAGCATTTTTCTCGCTGTCGGCTATGATACCGTCGCTGTCAAAAAGATTACCCGCTCCGGTTATCTCTGTTATATCAATACTGTAAGTCCCGGAGAGTTCACTGACCGGCGACTTTCCCTTGTGTCCGGGCATATGCATTCGCAGCATTCCGCTGTCTGAATATGCCCTCAGAAAATTATATACTGGTGTATCCATAATACTCTATATTATATCATTTTTCAGGCTGTTTTACAAGTAAGAGACAAAAAAACAGTGAAGGCAGAAAAGGTCTGCATTCACTGTTACAAAAAAATACAGTGAACGCCGGTAAACTTCTGCGTTCACTGTGAAATGCGCGTAATCAGTATCCGTACTGGTCAGCCTCTGCATCGTCAAGATCAAGATGCTGTCCGTCTGACCTGTCCCCTGCAATTGCTGTCATGATGCAGATAAGAGCAGGAATACATGCGTAGGCAGCACTGAATGTGCTTCCGTCACGGCCTGCATATGCAACTGCAGCAAATGTAAGAACACCGGTTAAAACTGATACAAATGTCATCAACTTTCTCATTATAAACTCCCCGCTTTCATTTTCATCAAAAAATCTCCTAAATATCATCGTTTCCGATGACATAATATTATCACATTATTCTTAATTTGTAAACCTTGTTGAAGAGATTTTGTATAAAATCACAAGCGGTGTATCATTGTTTAGTTTATTATAAATAAACATCGTAAAATTCTGTACTATCCTACGAGGCCTGAACGCTCAATTCCCTCGGTAAAATGCTTCTGAAGAAATGCATACATGACAAGCATCGGAGAGATTGACATAAGGCATGCCGCCTGTGTCCAGACAACGTACTCCCTTGCCGACACCCTGAGGCTTGCATCGTTGAAAAGTGCTGCGTTGAGAACCGGCTGTATGTTTTTTACCGTAAGTGCAAGTGTCTGGTTGTCGCTGAAGAAGGAATTGCACACATAGTAGTCGTTCCAGTACCACACCACGGCGAACAGGAACACAGTGAGGAATGAGGACAGTGCATTCGGCACCATTATCACCGCAAACGTTCTGAAAGGTCCGCAGCCGTCAAGATATGCGGCATCCTCAAGTTCCCGCGGCAGTCCTCTGAAAAACTGTCTGAATATGAAAATCATGATTCCTGCCCTTATTCCGTTGGCAGTAAGTGCAGGCAGATACATAGTCCAGGCCGTGTTTATAAGTCCCAGGGATCTGAACAGGTCATACTGCGGAAGAAGAATTACCTGCGGCGGTACAAGAATCATAAGGATTACTATGCCAAACAGAAGGTTTTTGCCCCTGAATCTGAATCTGGCAAACCCGTAGCCTGTTATGGCTGTAGTGATAACCTGAAAAAATGAACACCCTATATTTATGACAACAGTATTTAAAAGCGTACGTCCGAGATTCATGGCTTCTGCTGTTTCCTTAATGGCATTCAGTGTGAAATGACGCGGAATCCACATTACTGTAGGGTCGTTCATGTCACTTCTGTCCCTGAAGGCACAGCTTATCATGAAGAGCAGCGGATACAGAATTACGAAGCAGAGACCGAAGAGAATAAGAAAACGGAAAACCGGCCATACTGATTCGGTTATTTTCTTTCGTCTGAGATAGTTATTCAGTTCCTTGTCTGACATTGTATTCCTCCTTTCCTCAGTGATACCGGATACAGACTCCGGCCGTATTCAGCAGTTTACTCAACTTCATAGTATACGTGTCGTCCGGCAATAAGAAAAATAAAGCCTACCACAAGAATTACTATGCCGAAGTATGACCATACCATGGAAGCGGCAAGTCCGTACTTCCAGTCGCTCTGCATTGCGATGATTCTGGTCATAACCCTGTTTCCTGAATCAGTAAATGAATCTATAACCGTAAAGATAAGATTTGCAAGAATCATAGGGCTTACGTACGGGAAGGTTATCTTCCAGAAGTACTCCCATGCTGTTGCGCCCTCAAGCTGGGCAGCCTCCCTTGCTGAAGGCGGGATATTCTGCAGGGCTGCAAGAAATATCAGTATCTGTATGCCTGAACGCCATACTATGGCGAATATGCTGTCTATTGTGTGCCTGATAGTTTCCGTAAGTGTCTGACTAAGTCCGTAGATACCGGTAAACTCAAGCAGATCCGTTACCATATCGGTTTCAAAAACAGTTGAGAACTGCGCTGCACCCTCGGTTCCGCTTGTGCTCATATCACCGGTGATTACTGAATAAACCGGACCGGAGGCAACTATAACAGGCAGGAAAAACACCGCCCTTACGAAGCCTCTTCCCCTGAACTTCTGATTGATAAGAACCGCTGAAAACAGTGAGAAGATGAGTATCACCGGAGTGGTTTTCAGCATCTCACCAAGCTCATCAACCAGATAGGTACGGAAGTAAGGATCCTTCGCAAAACTTTCGGTATAGTTTCTGAATCCGACCCACTCACGTCCTGCACCGGGCACTACATTCTGAAATGAATAAATGAGCGAATCTATAACCGGAACTATGAAGAACACAACTGTTCCTATAAGCCAGAGTCCCAGAAATCCGTATCCGTAGAGCCGTTTGCGTTTTTCGTAGGACATGCGGCTTTTTTTCTTCTTATTTTTCATCAGTTTCCGATGCCTCCGTCTGATCTGAGATAGTCCTGAAGAGCATATGTCTTTCCGTTTTTCTCAGCCGTCTGAGCAGCAAGGTCCACCTTTACGGAGGTTCCGCTGCTGTAAACCGTCTCAATTATATCACCGTCAGCCGTATAGCTGACAATATACTCATCCTTCAGGTCCGATAATACATCCTTTATAAATCTGTACTCTGCAGCAGCTGTTTTAAGCCAGTAGCTGCTGTCAGCGTAGTAGTAGATATCATACTCCGTATCCTTGAGTCCGCTTGTCTCCTCATAAACCATGTCAAAGTGAATACCGCTTCCGGCCGCTGCGGCCATGAGAACAAGTCTCTCAGGATCGGCATCACCATTTACCGAGGTTGATGAGTACGGAACAAGTCCGTGGAGCGCAATCTGAACAAACGGAATATCCTCGTCAAATATATCGTATCCGCTTGAAACAAGCGGCACGTCAGATATATAGTCAGCATAAGGGAAAGCATACGCAGACGCGCCATCTGCCATAACAGAGCCTATATTCTGCCTGAAAAGCGCAAGTCCGTCAGTGATATACTCCTCCGCCCTGCTCCGGCCGGTATGCTTCTTTCCGTAGTCACCGTACAGTACGGTGGTAAGGTCGCCCGGGCATATACCGTCAAGGCCTGCCTTCTGCCATGATGATGATATCTTTGCGAAAAGTTCAGGATAAACGGCAGGGGAAAGCAGCGAGACCGGCTTCTTTGTGCCGTCCCTGGTTCCGTATGCCGCACTGTAGCTTACCTGCTTCGAATACTGTCCCGAGGTCCTCATGGCCGTATCAGAAAATGACCAGTATCCGTTTCCCGCCGAGAACACTGTATTGTTCACAACCGGATAAAACCTTATATCATTTTCGCTGAAAAACTCAGTCATGCTTCTGAAGTCAGATGCTGTGCCGAGTACTGATGAAGGCTTAGCGGAAAAATCCACCTTTCCGTTTATTCCGTCACTGGTCCAGTTTTCAAGAGTGACGACCATGGAGTCAGCGCCGCTGTCATAAAGACTGCGGACTATTTCCTCAGCCTGCTTAAATGTGGTTACCGGCTTTTTCCGGGTTACAGGAATACCGAGGAACGGCTCCTTCTTACGTACTCCTCCGTAAAGATCAACGCACAGAGGAAGCGTGTCCTCCTTCTTTTCAACGCCGCACACATCAGTAAGATAGCGGCGGTAAGCTCCGGCAACATCAGCGTAGTCAAGTCCCTTTTCGTAAAGCGGATAGAATCTTATCTCAAGTGACTTCATACTGATATCGCTGTTTTCAAAAACAGTGAGAGGCTCACTGTTCATATAGTAGGTATCTGTGTTTCTGAGAATAAATCTTGAACTGCAGGTGTTGTAGCTGCTCTTTGACAGTCCGCTTACGCTTGACTGTATCAGAACACCCGAGTCGCCCTCATGCACAACAGCCAGCATGCCGTTTCCCGTATCCTTGACTGATGCGTACAGAGGAAGGCTTACGTTAAGAGCCCTGTCCGGTCTGTAGAGCGGCACGGCAGTTATATCATTTCCGTAGACTCTTGAAGAGTAGGCACGCGCACTTGTCTTTCCGTTGTTGAAGTTAATAACGGCTCCGCTTCCGTCAGGAACTATGTAGTAGCCGTTCTCTATGCTTCCCGCAGTGAGCATATTCGGAAGGACTGACATCTCAAGAAGAATGGTCTTTTCATCTCCGTCCTTCTTGCTTTCCTCAAATGCCGAGGTATCAGCGGATGCACTGAGAAAGTCCTCCTCAAGAGTATATCTGACAGGAATGACAAATCCGGCAGACGGAAAACGGTAGGTTACCTCAAGCGTGTTTCCGCTTACCCTGTACTTCATCTTTCCGTTTTTTGCGGAACGGAGTGTGGAGCCTGTTCTGGCATCAGGGTCACCGTAAACCACGGTAAGGGATGACTCAAGGTCTTTTTTTATCGTACCCTTTGCCTCAGGATCGCCCTCTGCATTGAACGGCGATGACCACCATACATAGCCGTTACGCCTGTTCTCAAGTGCCAGAAGATCTTCATTTTCCGAATAGTACAGTACAAAGTTACTGTTTTCACAGGCCTTTGTCATGGTTTTAAGAACTTCGTTTTCCGTACGCATGACGTAGTCTGACTTTTCATCCTGTGTGTCGGACTCAGCAGCTGATGAGGATGCCTTTTCCGCATTATCAGTCCCGCCGGCAGCAAATACGCAGCACGACGGAATGAACAGAACTGCCGCAGCTATCCCCGCTGCAATGCGTCTTAGTCTTTTCTGCATTTTTGCTCACCGCCTTTTTTATCATACCCTCAGTCTGTACTGAAGCTCTGTGTAGATTGAATATATAAAAAGTCCCACCTTCTGGAAAAGTGACATGACAAGAACCAGAAGAAACATCATTATAAGAATAGCCGCAAGTGTAAGAAGAACCGCTGCAGCAGTTTTCAGGAACGAATACTGGTGAACCGTCTTCACCGCGCTGAACAGCAGCACTCCGGACCATATAAGGCCCGCCCAGTGAATACAGGTGATAAAAACACCCTCATCAGTTATCAGCAGATGCGACATGACTGTTGTTATATACATTGAGGCAACATACGGAACAAGCGAATAGGAGCTGTAGATGCATATCCGTCTGAGCGTTCCCTCACCGTCAAGCAGCGTGCACACTGACCAGTTTCCGATAACCCATGCAGCAAAAAGTATAATACTCTTTACAATATACGGAACTATATTGAAAATCCTGTCGTATGAATTCCAGAAGTGAAATCCGTAAAGTCTGTCCTGAATAACCGTACCGGCAAAAAACAGAGCTACTATAACGAATGAAATCTTCAGTGAGCCGGATTTTTTCCAGCGCATATCCTCAAATCCCTCAAAGGGATGAAAAACAGCATGCTTAACCCACTGTTTCTCCGTCAGATCCATCATCGTCATCATCTCCTTCCGGTTTTTCCGCCGTTACAGCCTCTGTCTGAACGGACATTTCCTCCTTTTTGCGTGCCGGATGCTTCCTTTTATACCTTACGGCTGCCAGCACTGCAGCCACAGTCAGCACGGCCGCAGCAAACGCCGGAAAATACCTGTTTATCTGCTCCTCGCGCCATCCCTCAAATGCACGGTCATAGCGCCACTGCGAATCCGCAAGCTTTGCATACTTCATAGCGTCCCTGTATCGGCCCTGATTGATATACGCGCTGGCGATACCGATAAATGCCCCCCGGTAGTTTCCGTCCATCCTGAGCACCTCGAACCACGGTTCAAGCGCCTCATCATAGTATCCCGCATTGTAGAGTGCAGTTGCTCTGTGCACTGTCTCACCGAAGCGGGTTCTCTCAAATACTGTTATCGTGTTTTTCTGGGAATCTGACACGTAGACACAGGTCTCCGTTGACTCAACTGATGAAACCTGTCTGAAGGTTCCGAGCTGATTTCCCTTCTCACCGAATATGAAGAGCAGATTACAGTCCTCGTCGTACTGAAATACTCTTCCGTTGGTATAGTCAAGACAGTTTATCATGCCGTCAGGACTTATATCTATATCAGCAAATGAATTCCGCGGATAGTCACTGTAGTCAGCAGTCGGCATATCCCCGAAGTTTACCCTGAGGTCCGCAAAGAGATTGTCCCCGGCTGCATTTACCTTTTTCACCTTGTCAACGTCCTGCGAAAGGGAGCTGTTGCAGGTGTATATAAATCCGTCCGCGTCGGTATCAAAGCTTCCGACAGCAGCCGGAACTGCATTTGTCATGTATTTTCTCATTTCCTCGCCGGCAATAAACTTCCAGAAGTAGTTTCTGATAATCTCGCCGGTCTGCTGAACCCTGTTGGCTCCGTAGTATCCCCTGAATTCACCGCTGCTTTCGAACATAACAGCACCGCTGGTTATATTTTCATCAACAGCGTATATAAACCCCGCCTTGTCCGCAAGCACACGCTTAGGCATAAAAGTAACGGCAGTGTACTGCTCGGAATCAGGTTTTTCAATGACAAGGTCGGTCATACCGGTGTCATCACACCTGAGAATACGCGAATTTCCGGTATCAGCTATATATACTTTACCGTTCTCCGCAACAAAGATTCCGCCCGGAGAGCTGAGTTCAAGCCGTTCACCCCGGTAATCAAAATCCTTAATCTCCGAAAGAACCGTGGTCAGATCTGCATCAGCAATAACCACACGTCCGTTTCCGCTGTCTGCAATAAAAAAACGTCCGTCAGGTGCTATGCACATATCCGAAATTCCGCTGAAGGACGTTGTCCTCAGATCTGTCCCGGAAACACTCTTTACTGCAGTATAGCCTGCCTGTGACGGTATTGCCTCACCCCACCTGTCATAGTTGTAGGCATCTGCCGCCCGGCGTGCGGATACAAGCGGCGCCGTGGCAAAGCAGAGTGATGCTGCCGTTACCGCAACTGCATTTTTTAAAATCCTGAGCACCGCTGTCATCCTTTCATAGTTTAATCCTTGATACCCGAGTGGGCCATGGTTTCAATAACATTTTTCTGCGCAGCCATAAATACTGCCACAGGCGGAACAAGCATAAACACAGCAGCCGCCATAGCAACACCCTGACGCGCAATACCTGACGCCGCAGCCTGTGCAACTGCCGCAGGCAGAGTCTTGAGTGACTCATCAAAAACCCAGGTGTTCGACTGAATGTTCCAGGCTGCCTGGAACGCAAAAATAACGAGAGTCATAAGAGCCGGCTTCTGATTCGGCATAACTATCATCCAGCAGATTCTGAACATGCCTGCGCCGTCAACCTTTGCTGCCTCTATCATGGCATCAGGAATCTGCCCTATGGACTGCCTCATAAGAAACACTCCGAGAGGAGACGCGACAAACGGAAGTATAAGTGCCGCATACGTGTCAATCATCCCGAGCTTAGCGGTTACCATGTACTGAACAATATAGATAACGTTGCTCTGATAGAGCAGTGAAACAACAATAACTGAGTTAAGAAGCCTGCTTCCCCTGAACTTTCCCTTGGCAAGGACAAATGCAGCCATGGAGGCCGTAAAGCACTGTGCCACGGTAACCGAAACCGTAACTATGACACTGTTTGCCACATATCTTGAAAACGGAACCCACAGCTGTCCGGCTGCCCTGAACATCTCACGGAAATTATCCAGAGTCGGGTCCACAGCATAGAGCTTCGGCGGGAAAATGAACCATTCCTGTGGCGGCTTGACTGACATGACAACTGCCAGATAAACCGGAAAAACCAT